>NZ_JAFHKK010000007.1 GCF_016937535.1 Sulfurospirillum tamanense
AAGCTCATACCCAATGGCCACATTGTCAATGTCCACCAAAGAAGTGATAATCATAATTGGCACCTTGATCCCTGACTCTTTTACATAGCGGATAATCTCATGGCCACTAACCTCAGGAACCTTGATGTCTAAAATTAACAGATAATAGGTTTTTTCATAAATACTATCGAGGGCATCCGCGCCATTATCAAAATCATCCACCTCGAAACCCAACATCTCAAGGTATTCCTTAATACTTTCACGATAATTGTAGTCATCTTCAAGCAAAAGAATCTTCATGAATATCCCCAGAGGTTGATGTGCGCTTTAGGCGCCAGTAAAGGTCTGGCCAGCGTAAATAATGTAGTATCGTAGCAGAAAAACACCCAAAAGAACAATCATGGCATTGGCCACAATAAAGCCCATGCGATACACATGGCTGCGCAGTGCAGTCAGGGCAATAACCAAGGGGGTTAGCAGTCCAACACCCACGACTCCACCCCAAAAAATCCACGCCAAATACCCTTCACTAAGAGCCGCCTTAGCTGCCTCCATGCCCCCTTCTCCACTGTAAAACATGCCAAGGAAAAGCATGACAATAAGAGGAATCTCACTCATTACTGCCCGCATGTCCAAAACCAAAAGGTACTTCACACTCTCAGGATTAATAGAGCTTTTAAAAAATAAAAGTCCTACTAAAATATTGGATGCAATCCCTGCTGAAATACCTGAAGTTAAAAACAAAATGGGCAAAATAGGATTATTCCACATAGGCACCGCTTGAATTGCTGAGAGCAAAAATCCCGTATAAGCCCCCACTCCCAAGGCAAAGGTAAACAAAAAATATTCTAACTCTTTGGCACGATGGGAAAATGAACGTATAAACATCACAAGAGGCAAAAATAGGCGCAATAGTTTGTGGCGCTTAACTGTTTCCTCAAAAATCATCAAAGTAAACAGCAAAGAGAGCGGGGTATAAATAAGCAAAATAATAATACCAAGAGACATGACAGACGTAGGATTATAATAAACAAGCAACCAAAAAAACGAAAGGGGCTTTCCTAAATCCAAAATAAGTAACATGAGCCCCAAGATAATTGCCCCAGGAGCAATCAGTGCACCCGCCTTTACCATGGCATCCCAGATGGAGTTCGTGTTGCGCTCATGGCGACTCCACTTCACTAAAAGCGCCACGAGCATTGAACCCGCGCTCAGTCCTGCCAAAAACAGATACACTGCAATAGGCCATGGCCAATGGATGACCTCGTGTTGCGCCATACTCCCCCACATATTACTCATAGCGCAATCCTTTTTTATTGGGAATGATGGCTACTTTTGGCTTTGTGCCAAGATGGGATTGTGGATAAAAACTAAAGGAGTTTTTGAGTTTTTGGGTCACAGGACTATGGGGGTCGTTCATGTCTCCAAATACAAGCGCATCTGTCGGACAAACTTCAACACAAGCAGGAAGTTCTCCTTTTAAAATACGTTTTTGATAACAAAAATCACACTTTTGTAATGCCTTGGTCAGGGGGTCTGTATAGCGCGCACCGTACGGGCATGCTAGTGCGCAATACTTACACGAAACACACCGTTTTTCATCTACTAAGACAATACCATCACGCATTTGAAAAGTAGCTCGCGTTGGACATACGCTCACACAAGGAGCGTTATCACACATAACACACGCACTTCGGGTAAAATCCATTGTGGCCGCCTCAGGGCGCACAGCAACAAAAACCTGAAGCCTGTAAACCTCCAGAGGAATATGGTTTTCAGCCCTACACGCAATGTTGCATGCTTGGCACCCGATACACAGGTTTTCATCATGCACAAGGCGGTAGGCTTTTTTCATGGGTTACTCCATTGCAATACTACTATAGGTTGACAATTTTATCGACTTTGGGCTGGGACCGAAACATCGCGCGCACCCCGTCCATGCCTGCATAAAACTCTCGCATCAACACCAAAGAAACATAACTCCCAAATTCTGTAGGGACAATCACACCATCAGAAATCTCAATAGCACCGGCAAGTTTTAGCATGGTAATTTCCTTACCCATTACCCGTTCTACATTGGTTTTGAGCATTTGATTAAACTGGGCAATATCTACCATGCCATCGAACAAAGAGGTCATGAACTGATACTGCACCCGTTGCTTAGGAGTGAACGCACATGAAGCAATAACAGCACTCTCTTCGTTGGCTACCTTGTCCATATATTGGTCCAAATCAAAAGCATTAACGTACAAAGTGCCCTCCAAAAAGCTAAAAGAACCACTTCCAACACCCACATATTCGCTATGGCTTCCCACATATTCATCACTTAGCTTCTCTTCTTGGCGAGAAAAAGCCCACCCATTAACAGGACGGTACTGGTTCATGGCGCCTCGAATGAGCTCATAAAAACGGTGTTCATTGTCACTTTTTTGCCCATCAAATGCCTTCGAGATAGACTTCTTCATAAGATTTGACTGCATGAGAGGGTAGGTTGTAATTTGATCAATATCCAACGCTTGCGCTGTAATTACATCACGTAAAAGCTGTTCTTCTGTTTGGCCTGGAAAGTTAAAAATTAAATCAATACTTGTGGTAGGCAAAATACCTGCCATTTTCAAAAGCTTTTCTTGAATTTGCGCGCCTGAGCCAAATTTTTCATACCGTCCAATGCGTTTTAAAAGCGTGTCATCAAAACTTTGCACCCCGATGGAAAGACGGTCAATCAACCCACGAAAGCGACGCAAGCTATTTGGTGCAAGGTGGTTTGGGTCACTTTCACAAGAAACTTCTTTGATATTAAAAAGGCTTTTGGCGTATTCTAACGTCTTAATAAGTTCTGGTTCATTTATAAGCGTTGTACCGCCACCTACATACAAGGTTTCAAAATCATACCCCTGCTCTTTTACCTTGCGCAATTCGTGCCGTACAAAAGAAAAATACTGTAATGCCTTTTCTTCGTTGTAATAAAATTTATGAAAAGAGCAGTAAGAACAAAACGTATGACAAAAAGGAATGTGAATGTAAAGCATGTAAGTGTGTCCAGGTTTTGCTTTGCGCTTTATCTCTTCTTTGACTGGCGTGATAACAAGGTGGTTAGCCAAAGACTTCCGCATAATTTTTTCAGCCCAAAACACTGTGGATGATTGAACAAAATTTAATGGCATCGTTGTTTCTCCTTAATTATGGCCGCATTGTAACGAGGCTGTGTAAATTGAGTGTAAATTTTAAATTTCTTGTAATGGGTTTTACAAGAAATTTATTATAAAAAACGCTTTCGAAAATCGCACCGTTGACACAAAGGTTCTGGAGGTTTTTTTTCGTCAAATCCACGACGTATCTCCTGGGCTTTTTGGGACGCTAAAATACCATAAAGTGGCTGAATAAAAAGATTTCCGAGCATCAAAACACCCTCCCCGTCTAAACAGCAAGGTACCACTGTTCCATCACTTAAAACACCAATATGGGAATGGAGTCCATGGCAAAACCCATCTGGCACAACAGGCGCACTTAATGAAGGCCACATAAAATACTGTTCCTTGTGCAAACGTATTTTCGTGTCCAATTGACATACCTTTTTCTCAACGTTCCATTCTAACATGGGCGTGTGAAAAAACGTGTGAGAAAAAAATGTCTCTATTGCCAAAGAAAAATCCGCATCACGCGCATCGCCACCTTTATTCCATAAGCGTAAGTTTACAAATGGCCTTGGCGCATGGTGGCGTTTGTATTCACACCATGTCATAATTTCTTCCAAATACGTTCGCAATTTTTCTTCGCATTGGCCCAGGGCACTATTGAGGGAAATGTTAAGCTGAATGAGCGCAGGGTGTGACAATAAAGTCTTTTTGTGCATACTGAGTCGAAACCCACTAGTAACAAGATGGATGCCAAAACCACTAGCGTGGGCTAAGTCCATGTATTCTTTGATATTTTCAAGCATCAAAGGGTCGCCAAAAACATGCAAAGCAAGGGTTTTAGTGTAGGGTTTTAACTCCAAAAGGACATGGCCAAAACTCTCAAGGCTCATGACGCGTTTTTGCTTAGGCCTAGAGGGGCAAAAAGAGCACGCCTGCCCACATGCGTTGGTGAGCTCTACGTAAACTTTAGCGAACCGCATCACAGCACAAATAACGCACCACGTACCACTTGGCAATTTCAAAAGAGGTAAAAGAGATTTCTCGTTGGTCTTGGGGGATGCTTAACTGGCGCATTTTACTGCTAATGATACCTGCTAACAAATACCCAAACAGCCCACCTAACGCACCCGCACTCCAATGAAATTTCCACCACCCCAGAAAAACCAAAATAAAAGGCCCGCCCCAAATGCCAAGCCCAATTCCCCACGCGAACAGTTTGCACCTGAGGGTTTTGGGTGTAGGGGTGGGCTCGTACGTGTGCATGTTAGGAAAAGTTTGTAAACGAAAGAGGCAGGGGAAGCTCCATCTCTTTTACCATCTTGATACATGCTTGCAAATCGTCAATCGCTTTGGCGGTCACGCGCACCTCTTCTCCGCGAATGCTTGCTTGGACTTTGAGTTTTTGAGCTTTAATTTCTTTGACAATTTTCTTTGCATCGTCGCTGGAAATCACATCCACCACTTGCAAAGTTAGCTTTGTATTTCCCCCGCCCACGCTTTCACGCTTAAGCTCTTTAATGGCTTCTGAGGCAATGCTACGTTTGATAACTTTTGAGATAACAATCTCTTTTATTGCCTCCACTTTTGCATCACTGGTGCTTGTGAGGGTAATCACTTTGGCCTTTTCATTGTAGTCAATCTCGGCAAGCAGTCCTTTAAAATCGTACCGGTTTGCCACCTCTTTTTTGGCTTGTTCTAACGCGTTTTTTAACTCTTGTTTGTCCACTTCAGCGGTAATGTCAAAACTGTGTTCTTTAGCCACGATAACTCCTTAAGAATGTTTCAATATTTTTTACAACTAGCCCAATGAGCGTTGTGCGCGCTTCAATGCTCGCCCATGCCACATGAGGCGTGAGCACCAAGCGTTCTTTACATGTAAGGCTTCGCAAAGGCGCGTTAGGATCCATGGGCTCAATAGCTAGCACATCAAACCCTGCGTAAATCTTCTGAGCTTCAAGGGCCTCTTTGAGTGCCACTTCATCCACAATGCCGCCGCGCCCTACGTTGATGAGCAATGCATCTTGGCGCATCCAAGAGAGCTCTTTTGCACTGATGAGTCCTTGGGTGTGCGCATTAAAGGGCGCATGAATGCTCACGATATCACACTCTTTAAGAAGCGCTTCAAGGCTCTTGTGCGGGTACGGCTCTTCTCTTTTGGAACCTGAAGCGGAGTGATAGCACACCGTTGCGCCAAACGCCGTAGCAATCTGCGCCACTTGTCTGCCAATAGCTCCAAGGCCGATAATGCCCCAATTTTTCCCATGAATCTCACGGATGGGATTGTCGATGTGGGTAAAAATAGGGCTTTGCACCCAGCCGTCATTTTTGACAAACCCGTCGTAATAACTCACGTGTGTTAGCAGCTCTAACACCAAAGCAAAGGTATGCTGGGCTACCGAATGGGTCGAATACCCCGCCACGTTTTTCACTTCAATCCCCAAGGCTTTAGCTGTCTCAAGGTCAATGTTATCTGTGCCTGTTGCGGTAATGCAAATGAGTTTGAGCTGAGGACACGCCTCCATAACGGCTTTGCCGATTTTGACTTTGTTGGTGATGGCAACCGTTGCGCCCTCAAGGCGCGAAACCGTCTGTTCGGGCAAAGTTGTTTCATAACTTACTGTTTCGCCAAAGCACTCAAAAACTTTTAAATCCGCATCTTTTCCTAATGTCTTGGCATCTAATAATACTAATTTCATAGACTCTCCTTAATCACATGTCCTACAAATTTGGAATAATTATCTAAAATCTCACCGCCACGGCGAAACCCAAGCCCACACCCCTCGTAAGCAAAAAAGACGCCTGCCTGATAACGTTCCTTGTTGCCATCTTCCATAAAAGGAGCGTACGCTTGAAACACTTTGGGGTGGTGACCGTACACGCCACCCTTCTCCAGCACGGGATGGCCTGCAGCGTCCAAGATGTGCACATTTGCCCCTTCTCTTCCAAACATCGGCTTTTGCACTTGCTTTACATGTAAAGGTTCAAAACGCGCTTCTAGCAACAACGGGTGATCAGGAAACAACTCCCATAAAATCTTCAACATCCCTTTGCTTTGAAACAAAAGGGTGTAAGCGGGATTGAGGATAATCGCTTTTTGGTTTTTAATGATGTTTTCCAGGGTCAACGCCAAGGTTCCCTCTTCCACCGCAATCGCTTCCCACGGAATGAGTTTAAACCAATACTCAAACTGCTCTTCCCCTTTGAAAATTCCCTCTTCGTCGTTAAAACCCACAGCATCTACAAAGGCAAAGTCCGTATGAAACCCTGCCTCATTGGCCGCAGCTTGTAGCAGTTTCGTAGTCACCTCATCTTCGATGCTACCACCCATACAAGAAAAAAGAATTTTCCACCCCTCATAGTGGCGTCCAAATGCCTCAGTGTCGCCCTCAAACACCACAAGACGCTTGAAATTTTCTTTGAGCGCTTCGTAAAGAGTGTTAAACTGCGCGGCTTCATTGAGTCCATTGTATTTAAGGTGTGCCCACTGGATGATGGCGGTTTCGTACAATGCCGTGGGCGTGTCGGCATTAAACTCTATCAGCTTGATGGGCGCCCCACCAAGGCCTCCTGAAAAATCAAACCGTCCGTAGAGGTGCCAATGCACATCATTTTCCCACGAGTCGCGAATAAGTTCCACAAGATTAAAAGGAATGCCAAGCTCATGAAACAAGTTGTGCCTAATTACATGCTCGGCCCCTGCCACCATCATCTCATAAGCTGTATTGGCCGCCTCATAGTAGGCGTTAGCTTCCGCCTCACTAACACACACTAACGTGTCGGTTAGATAAGGGGTTTGGTCAGGGTCTGTGTGCCACCAAAAACCAATGGATTCTAAAAATTCCTGTGTTAAAGGCTTTACATGTAAGGTCTCTACCACCCTAGCCTCCACTCACAGCACCCGTTTGGCTGGTGCCACCACTGGAGCCGAAAAAGCCGCTGCGTTTTGGTGTACTGCTTGTCGTGCCAGTAGCCCGTGCTTTTTGAAAGCTGTTCACGCTACGACTATAAGTCTGGGGGTTTTTGTAAGCACTTTGGCGTTGTTGTTGGTAGGCAGGACTGTTAAACAAACGCCCTCCAATCCAACTACCAATCATCGCTCCCGCCATACTAGCAAGGACGATTTCCCCAAGACCCATAGAACCAGAACTCACCTTGTCTCCTGTGAGTGCTGATGTTCCTGCTTCTATTTTTTTGGCCTCTTCTGCTACTAGTGCTTCAAGTTCCGCATCGCTCAAAATCCGCTCGTTGCCATCAAGGGTGCGCAAAATAACCCGCGTCACGTCACTTGGGTACTCATCCAAGATGGTATAACCACCGTTTGGCTCTTCGCCAATAACCACAAAAGCGCCTTGGGTCTGGCTGGCCTTTGTAAAAGCCGCCTCATCCCCTTTTTGCTCGCATCCTTGCAAACCCATCACCACAAGTAAACCAATACCACCGGCAACCGCATAATCTGATGTTTTTCGTATAATATTCATGATTTTCCTAAAAGTTCTTTAAGCTTCTTTCCGCGTCGGATAAACAACGTTCCATTCTCTTCTCTCACGTCCTCACAAAACCCAACTTTTTGAACTAAGGCCGTGTTAATCTTTTTTTGTTTTTTTTCAGAGATGCCTTTTTTTTGCATAGAAACGCCCAAGTTAATCCACTCCTCGGGTACTGGCTCTCCCACTAACTCCTTTTCATAAGGTGTTAGCTCTTCAAAATCCGCATCAATGGTTTCATTTTTTGCAGGCAATGTTTTTTCCAACAAAGGGCGAGTTGCTAAAGATAAAATTGCTTTTAATTGCTTGTCACGCTCTTTGTAAATACGCTCCACTTCCTCTTTAGAGTGGACAAGCAGCGCTTCTTTTTCTGCAATCAATCGCTCTTTGTCTTCTTCAAGTTTTTTAACAAGGGCCTTGAATTCACCAACTTGTTCCTTGAGAAGTTCTACATAAAGGTCATCTTGAGGAATAGTTTTAGGCTGGGAAAATTTTGCTGAAGAAGATTTTGCCTCTTCTTCAAGAACCACATGTTTTACTCCCGCTTCAGTAACACTTTTCAAAGTGCCACGTCTGATGCGATTATAAATGGCTTCTTTGGTAATGCCCAAAATGTCCGAAGCTTCTGCAACCGTGAATTTTGCCATGGAGTCTCCTTTTTGCCGTTCAAAACCATCGCCTAACGCGTTAGGGGTTATTATACGTAAGAAGTCTAAAAAAGGGTTAAAATGGGGGATTTGGCACTAACGGGAGTATAATGCGAAGCCTTTTGGCTCCGCATTATTTGGATTAGAGTCGTGACTCGTAACGTCGTAGCATGTACAATCGTTTAAGCATTTTTTTACGCGCGCTGATTTTCTGTTTCTTGCGAATTTCTGTCATCGGCTCAAAATACTGACGTGCTCGTGTTTCTGTAACTACAAGATTACGATCAGTTTGCTTTTTAAACTTTCGGTATGCTTCGTCAAACGAATCATTTGGATGCACTTTGATTCCTGGCATCTGGCTCTCACCACCTTTCAAATGATTTTGGAGGCGTATTGTACCCAAAAAGCACTGTTTACGCAACCAATGCGCTTCATGAGGCTGATACTGCTCACTATTTTCGTCAATTTGACGTAAATACGTTTTATTACCTTGACTTTATACGTCATGTCGCGCTATACTTTCTTACTTGTGATAAAAAGGTGACACCATGGCAATTATACTTCTAAAAAATATGACCAAAAAGGTTAATATTATCGAACAGCAGCAGCATGTTTTAAAGTATGCGGCTACACACGGCATCCCCATCCACTCTACTGAAATTGAGACTTCTGACGCGTCTTTGGTCTTGGAAGATCGCAAAGAGTTTAAGGGATTTTTACGTTCTTTGAACAACAATGAAACCCTGCTTGTTTACGATGTTTGGGCTCTGAGCACACACGTTGATGAACTTGCAAAGGTCTTTGAATGTTTGCTAAAAAGAGACATTACTTTACATGTATGCCACACCGAAGAGATTGTCTCTAGTAGCCTTAGCGCACTCAATGCGCTGTCTGTTTTGGTGCGTATACGAGAAGAAGGCATACACCCTAAAGAGCAAGCTTCTCAAGGGCGCCCCAAAGGAAGGATGTCTCAATCTAAATTTGACACTTACCGCGCCAAAGTCATTGAGTATTTGGAAGAGGGAATTTCCGTCAGTGAAATTGCTAAACTTTTACATGTAAGCCGCAGTTCACTAAAAGATTATATTAATTCACGAGGTTTAAAAGAGCTGGCCAAAACAAAGAAAAAACTTCTCTACGCTACCCCAACAAAACAGCCCACAAAAGAGAAAAAGCCAGAAAAAGAGTGTGAATTAATTGCACAGCCCCCCCTGGGAGGCAACGCATGAGTTGTGCTACTTGCACCCCAGTGTTTTATAACAAAAAACGCTACCTAACCTTTGGCATCATCACCCTTGTTGCTCTTGCCTTGCCCTTTATTGCCCTCGAGGGGAACCACTTGTTCTTATTGAGTTTTGATAAAAAACAACTGCATCTTTTGTTTACAACCTTTGATATGCAAGAACTTTACCTGATGCCCTTTTTGCTAATGCTTCTGTTTTTGGGTGTTTTCCTTGTAACCACCCTTGGTGGCAGGGTGTGGTGCGGGTGGGCATGTCCTCAAACGATTTTTCGTGTTGTGTATCGTGATCTTATTGAGACAAAACTGTTGGGCATTCGTCGCACTATCGCCAACAAACAAACACCCCCGAAAGAGAACCAAGGCTTTAAAAAAGCGCTTGCGGTTGCTATTTGGATAGGATTAGCGTTTCTTGTTGCTTCTAACTTTATGTGGTATTTTATTCCCCCTGAGGATTTTTTTACCTACTTACGCTCGCCTGCTGAACATCCTGTTTTGTTTGGTTTTTTGTTTGCCATTAGTGGGTTTTTAATTTTTGATATTCTCCTGCTAAAGGAAAATTTTTGCATCTATGTGTGCCCTTATGCGCGCGTGCAATCGGTGATGTACGACGAAGAGACCCTACAAACCCTTTATGACACCAAACGCGGTGGCCTTGTCTTTGATGCTAGCGGAAAAAAACTTTGGAGCAAGCCTCCTGGCAAAGACGATGAATGCACAGGATGCGAAGCGTGTGTTCGGATTTGTCCTACCCATATTGACATCCGAAAAGGAATGCAGCTTGAGTGCATTAACTGCCTTGAATGTGCCGATGCGTGTACTAAAGTCATGAATAAATTAGGAAAAGAGACCCTTATCTCATGGACAAGCCCTAACGCGCTTACCCAACACCGAAACACTAAATTTTTGCGTTTTCGCACCTTGGCCTATGGTATTGTTTTGTCTGTGGTGTTTGGGCTATTGCTGTTTATGGGAACTCAAAAAGAGTATATGCTACTCAACATCAACCGCACCACGGAACTCTACAAGGTACAAGAAAAAAGTATTGAAAATGCTTACACATTTTTATTTCAAAACACTGATAGCGTAGACCACACTTACCATTTTGAAGTAGACCATCCACACATTCGTATTGAGCGTCCGCGCGAACCATTTTTACTCCAAGCTGGTCAAAAAGCCAAGCGCATTGTGATTCTCTCTACCGATCAAGAACTTGCACGAGATGAGCGCAAAGACACGCCTATTCCCATTGTTATCACGGCTTATGCTGTTGATCAGAAAGAGAAAATTAGCATTACCAGAAACACAGTTTTTGTTTATCCGCGTCAAAGTATTATTAAAGAAGGGCGTTAATTCGAAACGTTGCTGTGCGTTTAAAGGTAGTAGCGTTGTGGTACTAGAAAGTGTTTAAAGAAGTGCGCACCCTCCTTACATGTAAAGAGGGTGCGCTTTTAGGGCAAGAAGAAATCTTGCTCTAAAGAGAAATTACAGAGCGGCTTTTGCCTTGGCAGCAACAGCAGCAAATGCTTCAGGGTCGTTCATTGCCATGTCAGCTAGAATTTTACGGTCAAGCACGATGTTGGCTTTATTAAGACCATTAATGAAACGTGAGTAGCTCAGGTCATTTAATCGGCATGCTGCGTTGATACGCGTAATCCAAAGGCGTCTAAAATCTCGTTTTTTCTGTCGTCTGTCACGGTAAGCGTACACCAGACTGCGCTCAAGCTGCTCTTTTGCTTTTCTAAAGTGTTTGCGGCGTCCGCTGTAAAAGCCACGCGCTAACTTCAATAACTTCTTATGGCGTCGTCGTCGGACAACCCCAGTCTTTACTCTTGCCATTATGTCTCCTTAACCTTATGGTGCCTCATTCTAGAGGACTTTCCCTGCATGAGGGGGATGTGTTTCAAATGGCGAAATCGCCAAAAACCTTTGTCTTACTTTTGATTGAGCATCAATTTCACGCCGTTGACGTTAGTGCTGTCAACATACTGTGATGCTTTAAGTCCGCGCATACGCTTAGTGGGCTTTTTAGTCAAGATGTGGCTACGGAATGCTGAACCGCGTTTAATCTTGTTTTTTGTCGCTTTAAAGCGCTTTGCCGCACCACGTACCGTTTTCATTTTCGGCATGGTATCTCCTTGCTGTGTCTCTTGAAAATAGAAGGGGAAACCCCAAGCATTTTTCAAAGCCAAACATGTTAGCCGAAAAATGCTTAGAGTGTTGTTAAATTACTTGGAGTTGTCTTTTTTGGGGAATGTCATCATATTTACAAAGCGTCCTTCCAAGGCAGGCGCCTTGTCACGATCTGCAATATCTTCCACAAGTGGCCATAGGCGCTCAAGGACGTCGATGCCTGCTTGGGGATTAGCCATTTCTCGGCCTCGCAAGAAGACCCGAAATTTGACATGTTTGCCCTCTTCTAGAAACTCGCGGGCATGCTTGATTTTGTAATTCACATCATTTTGCGCGATTTTCACAGAGAATTTAATCTCCTTTATTTCGATACTTTTTTGCTTTTTCTTTGCTTCTTTGAGCTTTTTATCCTGTTGGTACTTGAATTTACCATAATCCATTACCTTGCACACAGGTGGCGTGGCTTCAGGAGCAATAAGCACTAAATCCAAGCCCATTTTCTCAGCAATCGAAAGTGCTTCGTTACGGGAAATAATCCCATATTGGGTACCGTCATCCCCAATACACCTCACTTCACTTGCACGTATCTCGTCGTTCAACATGACGTCTTTTTGTTTACTCAAAAGCGTACCTCACTCATTTTCTCCTTTAATTGCGCTAAGAGCTCTTCTAAAGATAGGGTCGATTGCATACGCTCTCGCCTGTCTCGAAGGGCAACACTTTGGTTTTTAACCTCTTCTTCACCCACTACTACAATCATAGGCACCCGTTGCTTTTCAGCAGTTCGAATACGCTTGTTCAAACTCTCGTTTTTGGCCGACACTTCCGCATCAATGCCTTGTTCAAGCAACTTGCGTGCCACTTCTTTGGCATAGCTATGGTGCTCTTCGCCAATAGGCACAATGACCACTTGCGTGGGCGCAATAAAAAAGGGAAACTCCCCTCCTGTGTGCTCAATCAAAATACCAATAAACCGCTCAAACGACCCCAAAATAGCACGGTGAATCATCACTGGCTGCGCACGCTCGTTGTGTTGGTCAATATAACTAAGCTCAAAACGGCTTGGCAAGTTGAAATCCACCTGTATAGTACCACACTGCCACTTACGTTTCAAGGCATCCGTGATTTTGATGTCGATTTTTGGGCCATAAAAAGCACCACCCCCCTCATCAATGCCATACACAAATCCGTGTTCGTCCAAAGCATCTTTAAGGCCCTGTGTCGCCTTTTCCCACACAGCATCATCACCGATTGCTTTGGCAGGCTTAGTGGAAATTTCCATTTCATAAGTGAAGCCGAAGCTTTTCATGATTTGGTCAACAAAATCTAAGATTTCAATGACGTTTTCTTTGATTTGTTCGGGCGTACAAAAAACATGGGCATCGTCTTGCGTAAATTCACGCACGCGAAACAAGCCGTGCATGACGCCACTTTTTTCATGGCGGTGCACCACGCCGTATTCAAAAAACTTTAATGGCAAATCACGATAAGAGCGCACATCGCTTTGAAATACCTTCACATGGCCCACACAGTTCATGGGCTTGATGCCGTATTCCATCTCATCAATGACCGTAAAATACATGTTTTCACCATAGTTATCATAGTGTCCACTGGTTTTCCATGCATCGGCCTTAAGAAGCTCAGGGCCACGCACAGGCTGATAGCCTCGCTTGCGATGTGCAGCAAACAATAAGTGCTCGAGCTTGGAGCGCAGCCGGCTACCATTAGGAAGCCAAATAGGAAGTCCTGCGCCAATTTCTTCATCAAAGGTAAAGAGTTTTAATTCATTGCCAAGCTTTCGGTGGTCGCGCTTTTTGGCTTCTTCAATCATTGCCAAATGCTCTTTAAGGGTCTCTTTATCAGCAAATGCGGTACCGTAAATGCGGGTAAGCATTTCCCTGGTTTCATCCCCACCCAAATACGCCCCCGAAACACGGGTAAGTTTAAAAAAGCGCAAGAGGTTCACATTGGGCACATGGGGGCCACGGCAAATGTCTTCAAAATCCCCTTGTTTATAAATAGACACACCGCCTTCTGGAATCCGCTTGAGGACTTCTTGTTTTAAATCATCCGCAACGAATTTTTGAGAAACTTCAGCCTTGGTTAATTCATAGCGCTCAATGGGGTGTTTCTCTTTGAGGATTTCTAGCATGGTCTTTTCGATGGTTTTTAGCTCTGCTTCAGTAATCTTAGCAGCAACACGAAAATCATAATAAAAGCCATCTTCAATCACAGGACCCACAAAGAATTTTGCCTCAGGGTACAGGCGCTTAATGGCATGGGCCATCAAATGGGCAGTGGAGTGGCGAATAAGCTCTAAAGAGGCTTCGGAGTTATCAAAAAAAAGAGGTGAGCCTTGGAGATTTTTTGCGGCAACGGTTTGGGTATCGACGGGCATGCCGTCCACGAGGTATGCGATAGGTTCGCTCATTATTGTCTTTCCTTTTACCTACTGAACTCCCATACAAGCGGGAGAACAAAAAATGGTGATCACGATTGGACTTGAACCAACGGCCCCTACCATGTCAAGGTAGTGCTCTACCAACTGAGCTACGCGATCCCAAAATTTAAAGAGCTGAGATTATAACGCTCAAAGCTTTTAATTTGGCTTAAAAATGCCTCAGGACGCCACTATGCCTTTACATGTAAAGGCATGCTAAGCTTGTTTTTTTGGAAAAAAGAGGGTCTGAATAAGAATAATTGCTACCGAAATATTAATCATCACATCAGCCAAGTTAAACACAGCAAACTCAAACCATCGGTGCCAAAACAGATAATCCACTACGCCACCGTGCACAAAACGGTCAAGCACGTTGCTGCTGCCCGCTCCTAAAAGCATCCCAAGAGGAATGGCATGGTCCTGCACCATGGTTTTATTTTGCACCAAATACCCTAAAATTCCCGCAATAAGCCCTACTTGAATCACTTTTAACCATGGTCCTAACGAAGCCAACATAGAAAATGCAACCCCTTTGTTGTAGGTTAAAACGAGGGAGAAATACGCGCCATTCCATTGAACTCCCTCATACACAAACAAAGCTTTAATAGCCTGATCAACCGCAAAAACCGTTACAAACCCCAAGGCAAACAGCGCCCACGCTTTACCCATTGAGCACCTTAGTAAAAAACTTTTCCAGCTCTTCCATGGCACTGTTTAGACGACTCGCATCTTCCCCTTCAAGCAAAAGACGCAACAAGTTTTCTGTCCCCGAATACCGCACTAATGTGCGGATATTTTCTTTAGCTAAGGCGGTTTCTAGTGCCTCTAAGCCTTCGATTTTTTCCAAAGGAATCTTTTTTCCTATGGGAATATTTTTTAGCAGCTGCGGATAAAGCTCAAATGGGCTTAGAAGCGCACTCGCTTTTTTCTTAGACGTCAACAAATACGCCATCACTTGCATGGCCGCCACCAAGGCATCACCGGTTTTGGCAAAATCAGAAAAGATAATGTGGCCGCTTTGCTCGCCCCCAAAGTTCATCTCTTTTTCTCTTAGGCCCTCTAAAACGTACTTATCGCCCACGTTGCATCGGTGCAGTGCCATACCTTCCTTGGTAGCAAAATCTTCAAGTGCTTGGTTACTCATCACTGTTGTGACCAAGCCATTTCCCTTGAGAATACCTGCTTGCTTGAGGTAGAGCGCCAATGCGCCTAGCAATTTATCGCCCTGCACCACTACGCCCGTTTCATCCACCACCACAAGCCTATCCGCATCCCCGTCAAACCCAAACCCAATGTCTGCGCGCAGTTTTCGCACTTGTTCACTCAAAAACTCTGGATGCAAAGCACCGCAGTTACAGTTAATATTACTTCCATCGGGCTCATTTGCAATCACAAACGTCTCCGCGCCAAGTTCATTAAAAATCGTCGGCGCCACTTTGTACGCCGCCCCATTAGCCACATCAAGCACCACCCGCATTCCGCTCAGGGTCAGTGCTTTTGGAAAAGAGTTTTTAATCTGCACAATGTACCGACCAATCACGTCATCAATCCGCTTGGCACTGCCAATCTCTAGCTCTTCTTTTTGGTTTTTCTCAATCAGTTCATCGTTAAAAAAGATTTTCTCAATAGCCGCTTCTGCTTTTTCATCCAGTTTATTGCCTTGGTGATCAAAAAATTTAATCCCATTGTCGTAGTACGCATTGTGCGAAGCACTAATCATAATCCCCGCATCACACCGCATATCTTCGGTTAAAAAAGCAATGGCAGGGGTGGGCATCGGGCCAATTTGCCGCACGTTGTACCCCACTGCCGTCAAGCCCGCCACAATCGCTGTTTCAATCATATACCCGCTACGTCTGGTGTCTTTGCCGATGATAATTTTATTGGTTCTGGAGTGCTTTCTAAAATAAATCCCTGCGGCCATGGCCAGCCGCATCGCAGTAGTTGCATCGAGTTTTCGCCCTGCTTTGCCCCGCACGCCATCGGTTCCAAAAAGTTTCATACCATAACCTTTACATGTAAACTAAAAATCATGGCGCTATTGTAACACAACTCTTTCAAAGCTTTTGGGTGTGTCCAAGAGGCGAAAGAGCTTTTTTTTCTTTAAATTTTACTGAAAATAAGTTTTGTTTAATTTTTAATTCTGTATAATCCAAGACTAAAATTTTACACGAAAAGGCATTCGAAATGGCGAATCATAAGTCCGCTGAAAAACGCGCACGACAAACCATCGTAAGAACTGAGCGCAACCGATTTTACCGCACCAGAATGAAAAATCTTACAAAAGCTGTCCACGCCGCTGTTGCTGCTGGTGACCTAGAAGCTGCTCAAAACGCATTCAAAGCTGCAAACAAAAGCCTTCACAGTTATGTGAACAAGGGATTTTTGAAAAAAAACAGTGCTGCACGCAAAGTTAGTCGTCTTTCCAAGTCTGTTAGTACCCTCAGTGCCGCAAATTAATTTCGCGGCCTTCTTTTCTTCTTTCACTATTAGCTTGTCATCATGTTAAGAGAAAAACTTCTCCCGTTTTTAGACCGTTACAATGAAATCACGCGACTCCTAAGCGAACCTGAAATTGTCACCGACATCAAACGCATGACAGCACTCTCCAAAGAGCAATCCAATCTCGAAGAGATTAAAGAAGCAACAATTTCCTATTTGGATGTTTGTGAGCAACTTACACAAAACAAGCTTCTCCTAGAAGATGCTGAGTTGTGGGAACTAGCCAAGGAAGAAATTAAAGAACTCGAACCTCGCAAAGAAGCACTAGAGGAAGAGATCAAAATCTTGCTTCTCCCCAAAGACCCCAACGATGACCGAAACACCTTTTTAGAGCTTCGCGCAGGCACAGGGGGCGATGAAGCTGCACTGTTTGTCGCAGACCTCTTTAAAGCCTACATGCGCTATACCGAAGTGCGAGGCTGGAAAGTGGAGATTGTGAGCCAAAGCGAAGGCGTCATGGGTGGCTACAAAGAGGTTATTGCCGTTATTAAAGGGCAGGGGGCATTTAGCCGCATGAAATACGAAGGTGGCGTTCACCGCGTCCAACGTGTTCCAGCCACCGAGTCCCAAGGGCGCGTTCATACTTCCGCCATCACCGTAGCGGTCATGCCCGAAGTGGATGATATTGAGATTGAAATCAATGCTAGTGACTTAAAAATAGATGTAATGCGAAGCTCTGGCAACGGCGGGCAGTCTGTTAATACCACCGACAGTGCCGTGCGCATCACCCACCTTCCTACAGGCTTGGTGGTTGTTAATCAAGACGGCAAATCCCAACATAAAAACAAAGATGCGGCGATGCGGGTTTTAAAAGCACGTTTGTACGATTTGCAAGAGCAAGAACGCATGGCCAAAGAGACGCAAGAGCGTAAATTGCAAGTGGGAACAGGAGATAGGAGTGCACGCATTCGCACCTACAATTACCCTCAAAATCGCATCACTGACCACCGTGCCAACCTCACCCTTTACCGGCTTGATGCCATCATGGAGGGCGGGTTATTTGATGAAGTTATCGAGCCAGTAATGGCACACTTTCAAGCCGAAGCGATGAAAATAGCGGGGCTCTAGGCTTATCATACACATGAAAGCCATTGTCCTGCATTGCTTTTTTTAGCATCTCCACGTACTTTTCTCTTATTTCTGAGTAGTAAATCATTGTCTTAGCCGCCTCTGTCCCGCCAAAAGCTTTTTGTTGCTGATGCGCTCTGGCCCTTTCCTCCCGAAACATCTCGTAAGCATAATGGCGGTTAAGATTCAGCGCGTACGCATCGACAGATTCTTTTAATGAATCAAAAATCCGAATACGGTGCGTCATGCCTTCTGCGCGGTTAAGAGGTACTAATCCTTTTTCACCCCATGTCCAGTGCCCAAAAATATTGTTGGCTTCTCGCACAAAACGGCTTTTTCCCCAACCGCTCTCAATGGCACCTTGCGCAAGTGCTAACGAAATGGGGATAATATCAATCCGCCTCAAGTACTCTTCGCGGTCATACAGAGCCTCTACGCGGTATTTTTTTCGTAGTGTCGCAAGCCTAGAAAGCTCCTGTTCAGGCACATCACGAAAAGCATTAGCCAGATGGGTTTGAAAAAACTGTCTTACAAAAGCCCGTTCAGCTAAAATTTCTTTGTTTGTTTTTTCTACAAGGGGTTTTAAAATTGCACCAAATGCCTCTTTTTGCTCTTCGCTTTTTGTAATCGCATAGTAGGATTCAGGAAAACCTGTTGCGCCAGCCATTAACGCCACCATTATCCATAAAATGAGCCCTCTCATTGCTTTATCCTCATGTCTATGTCTACAGAAAACACTCGTCGCACTGCGCCTTTGAGAAAAAGTTTTCCGCTAGCGTCAATGCGCACCTGTAGTTTTTCTTGACTGGTGGGAAAAACTGCCAACACTTCAGGCCCACCCAAGTAGGTAAACACACTCAAAAATGAAGCAACCATCCCCGTGCCGCAGGCTCCTGTTTCAGCCTCTACACCCCGCTCGTACGTCCTTACATGTAAAGCATCATCATAAAGACAAAAATTTACATTGGCATTGTATTTTTCGCGCATAGTTCTAGCCAGCACTGGCTCATAGGGGAGGTCAAATGTTACAAGATGCGGCACACCTGTATCAAAAAAATGCCAACGCGCGCCGGCTTCCTCAAAAGGCGCAAGAAGCTCCTTAGCGGCTGTAAGTTGGCTCTCCACCTCGTCCCCTTCAACCCGTGAAATTATTTCACCCGCAGCAGTCATAAAGCGCATCGTGGCAGATGCCAATCCATGGGTGAGAGCATAATGGGCACAAGCACGCGAGCCGTTGCCGCACATTGAGGCCGTTGAACCGTCGCTGTTGTAAAATTCCCACATAAAATCACAAGATTCGTGAGGCAAAAGCACGATGAGCCCATCGGCCCCTATACCCTCTTGGCGGTGACAGAGGCGCTTTGCTAGGGCTGAACGGTCTGCGCTTTTGAACCCATGAAAAATAACAAAATCATTGCCGCTCGCGCTGTATTTATCCAGATACATTCTCTTCCTTTAGCCAGCGGCAAAACGCCGCTATCTCTTTTTCTAAATGGGCCAAGTCTTGGCTGTTGTCAATCACATAATCGGCCCATTGGCGCTTTTGTTCGCTATCAAGTTGTGCCTCAATGCGCAACAAAGCCGTTGCTTCATCCCAGTTATTTCGAGCACAAAGACGCTCTAGCTGCAGTCTTTTAGGTGCGTAAACCACAGCCACGTCAAAGCCCTCGTAGACGCTTTGGGTTTCATAATAAAGCGGAATGTCCAACACGCAAGGTTTTTTTTGGGCCTTACATGTAAGGAATGCTTCCATCAGGCCTGCATGCACCTTTGGGTGCAATAAGGCTTCTAAGCTTTTGCGTGCTTGGGAATCAGTAAAAACAACCGCGCCAAGTTTCGCACGATTGACCACACCATCCTCAACACACGTTTCCCCAAAAATCGCGGCAACTTCACGATGATGCTCTTGAAGAAGCTCATGAGCTAGCACATCTGCGTCAAGAACAACGACACCAAAATCACGCAGCCTTTTGCAAACGGTGCTTTTTCCGGTTCCGATTCCACCTGTAATCACACAATCTCGCACCCTTTTTATCCTTTGCGCCTTGTGTCTATTAACCCTGATTTTAACATGTTTTAGCTAAAATCAGGCAAATTCTACAGACGGATTACGTTTGGTCACCGCGGTGGTCTTTTGAGATCTAAACTTTGGCGAGAACATCCTGTTGTGCCTTTTGAGCTAAAACAGCCTTATTCCGCCGTGCCAATTGGGAAAAAGAAATGAAACAAAGTGTGAGCTACAAAGAAGCAGGTGTTGATATTGATGCGGGAAATGCCTTTGTTGAGGCCATTAAACCTCTTGTGAAAGCAACCTTTAGCCCCAATGTTGTGGGTGGAATCGGGTCGTTTGCTGGAGCTTACGAACTCCCTAAAGGCTTTCAAGAACCTGTATTAATGGGCGCGACTGATGGGGTAGGGACCAAGTTAAAACTGGCCATTGATTCTCGTCGGTTTGATACCGTTGGGATTGATTTGGTAGCTATGTGCGTCAACGACCTCATCTGTAACTTTGCCACGCCACTCTTTTTTCTTGACTATTACGCCACGGGAAAATTGGAACTTGACGCGTCTATTGATGTGGTCAAAGGCATTGCCGAGGGATGTAAACGGGCGCAAACAAGCCTCATTGGTGGCGAAACAGCTGAAATGCCAGGCATGTACCACGAGGGCGACTTTGACCTTGCAGGCTTTGCCGTGGGCATTGCAGAAAAAAGCGAAATGGACCGCGCCTTACATGTAAAGGACGGGGATGTGCTTGTCGCCCTCCCAAGTTCGGGCATCCATTCCAACGGCTACTCCCTTGTGCGCAAACTCTTTTTTGACAAACTTGGCTACAGTTTTGACAATGAAATTGCAGGAAAACCGCTCATCGACATCTTGCTTGAGCCTACACGCATCTATGTCAATGAATTTAAAACCCTCAAACCTTACATCAACGCCCTTGCCCACATCACGGGTGGTGGCATCGTCGAAAACCTTCCTCGTGTCTTTCCTGAGGGTCTTGGGGCGGAGGTGGAAAAAGCGTCCATTCGCACCTTGCCTGTGTTTAATTTCATGAGTGATTACGTGGAAGAAGCAGAAATGTACCGCACCTTCAACATGGGGGTAGGCATGGTGTTAGTGGTGAGTCCTGAAAACCTAGATGCCGTCCTAGAAGGCTCTGATGGCTATGTTATTGGTGCCATGAAGGCGGGAATTCAAGGTGTTCGCCTCCTTTAATGTTTGTCCTTTCTAAACTTTTTACCGCTTTCGTGCTGCCTCCTGGGATTTTCATCCTTGTGCTCTTAGGGGCAGCCATTTGGGCCAAACGCTTTCGCTTTTTCTTCTTTTGCTGCGCTGTTGCGTTTTATGGCCTTTCTACTCCTTTTTTAGCCTCAAAGCTCCTCTCTCCTCTAGAAGCTCCCTATCGTGTCTTTAATGCGCCCTCGCAAGCGCCTGATGCGGTGATTGTACTAGGGGGTGGCGTGATTCAAGGCCAACCCTTATCCCTCACCAGTGATGGCCTCAAACGCGCCCTTGCAGGCCTAGGGCTTGCTAAAACCTATGGTGTGCCACTCGTGTACACTGGGGGTGGCGACAAACAACTTACCGAAGCCCAAGGATTTGCCCAGTCTCTTGATGCTATTTTTACACCCTTTGGGATTGCTTTTTCTGAAACAGGAGAGGGATTTAGGATTATCCTAGAAGACAGAAGTCGTGATACTTACGAAAATGCTGTGCTAACGCGCACCTTATTTAATCACACACCTCGTGTTGTGCTTGTCACCTCTGCCTATCATATGAAACGGGGGGTAGTGCTGTTTGAACACGCAGGGTTTGAGGTACTCCCTTACGCGACCGATTTTAAGCTCGACGCGCCCCGTGAAGATTCGTGGCGAGATTACACACCCTCATTTGGAAATCTTGCACGTAGCTACTTGGCATTGCATGAGTATGCAGGGATGTTAAGTCTTATGCCTCGGGGTCTTTGGAAGCCTTTTTAGGCGCGTCTTTGGTGCGGATTTTGTGAAGCCACTCGTCTAGCGTTTTTTCAAAGCCAACCCCACTGGAAGTGTAAAAATGCACGGGCTTGCTCGTGTAGTCTTGCTTTACCCATCCCCCAAACGCGTGCGGATAAAGATATCCTTGGCGGGTGGGCTCTTTAAGATGCGCAGGCACGTCTAGGCGTGGCTTGTTAGTCACGTAAGCTTGGGCTTTATTGATAGCGTCATACGCACTGTTGGACTTGGGCGAAGAGGCCAAATAGACCACACACTGGGAAAGAATAATGCGAGATTCTGGGTAGCCTATCAACTTCACCGCTTGCATGGTGCTAACAGCAAGATTGAGCGCGTTAGGATTAGCGTTTCCCACGTCTTCGCTAGCCAAAATCACCAACCGTCTTGCGATAAACTCAGGCGTTTCAGCCCCGTCAATCAAGCGTGCCAAATAATACAACGCCGCGTCCACATCTGAGCCTCGAATGCTTTTAATGAGCGCACTGGCAAGTTGATAGTGGGTATCGTCGCTACTAACCCCATCTTTGAGCGGGGCAGGGCGCAAGGATTTGAGCAACATTAGGTCAATGTGCGTGTTTACATGTAAGGCATATTCGAGCAAGTTGAGCATCGCTCTTGTATCGCCCGCACTCGAATCCACCACATAATCGGCAGCTTCTGGCGTGATGGTAAACCCAAGGGCATTTTGAACCCGCACCAAAAGGGTGTGCAAATCCTCTGCTTCAAGGGGTTTAAATTCAAACAACATGGAGCGGGAGCGAATGCCATTACTAAGGGCGAAGTAGGGATTTTCTGTGGAAGCACCAATGACGGTAGCTTCGTGGTTTTCCATGGGCAAGAGCAATACTTCTTGTTGGGTTTTACTCAAACGGTGCACTTCATCCACAAAAATAAGCGGTTTCACAAGGGCGTGTTGATGGGAAGCGAAAATCTTGCGAAAGGATTCCACTTTCAAGCTCGTGGCATCCAACTCATAAAAAGGCGCATCAAGCATGTTTGCCACGATGCGCGCGAGGGTGGTTTTGCCCGTTCCCGGAGGTCCAAAAAACATGGCGTGGGGCATTTTTCCCTTTTTTAAAAGGGCAAGAAGAGGGCTTCCTTCGCCCACGAGGTGCCGTTGCCCCACCATCTCTTCGAGAGTTTTGGGGCGAAAGCGCAACGCCAAAGCGTCCATTAGTAGCGGATGCCTCGTTCTTTTAAGAAACTGCGCAAATCTTCATACTCACTGTTTTCTAAAAAGCGGTGCTTGCCAGGCTTTAGCATGTCTAGGCTCACGCGACCATAACTTACCCGTTTTAGTTCCACCACATCGGCATCAAAATAGCCAAAAAAGCGGCGTAGTTCACGGTTTTTACCTTCACTAATGACTACTTTAAGTCTTGTGTAGCCCCCTGTGCTATTTAAAATGCCATAGGCCAAAAAGGGTGCAAAGGTCATAGACCTAATCTCACTTTTTTCATGCCCACCTTTGGTGGCATCGGCTGCCACAAGGCCGTTGCGCATGGCTTCAATCATCGCAGGCGTCACTTCGCCTTTGATTTTTAGGTAATACATCCGCTCCAAATCACTGTGCATGAGCGCTGAAGCGATGACGGGAGAGTCTGTGAGAAGCAATAATCCCTCGCTCGCGAAATCAAGACGCCCCACACTGAGGTAGTTAGCATAACGCTTTGGCAAGGTGTCGTAGATGGTTTTGCGTCCACGGTCATCCTTTTTACTCACCAACTCGCCTTTTTGCTTGTGGTACACCAAAACGGTAAAATCTTCTTTTTGGCGTACGGGGCGTTCGTTGATTTTGACTTTATCGCCCTCTTTGATTTGCGTCGCAAGGTCGGTAGCGATATGGTTGTTCACCCGCACCTTACCCTCTTGAATAAGCTTGTCTGCCTCACGCCGTGAGTATTTGGTGTTATGAGAAATAAATTTATTAAGCCGTTTGGTTTCGGGGTTCATTGAATGCCTGCTTCCACGAGATCGTGAATATGCAACACCCCAATAGGGCGTGCTTGAGTATCAGTAACAACCACCAATTGAATCTTATAGGATTCAATCAAGGCTAACGCGTCACTGGCTAACATGTTTTCGTTAGTAAACGTTTTAGGGTTTTTGGTAGCATAGCACAATGAAGAGTTTTCAAGCGAAAAATCCTCTTGCATAAGGGCACGTCGCAAATCACCATCGCTTAAAATGGCAACCAGCTTTTCCTCTTCATCTACTAACAAAACGCTTCCTAGTCTCCCTTCGCTCATCACAGTGATGGCCTCTTTTAATGGGGTTTTAGCGCTAATAATGGGTAGGTTTTGCGTGCGCATCATATCACTAACACGCACAAACAACCGTTTGCCCAAACTGCCGCCTGGATGAAAGGAGGCAAAATCTTCTTTTTGAAAATTACGGCACTTCATCAAACACACGGCCAACGCATCCCCTAAAGCTAACGTTAGGGTCGTCGAACACGTCGGTGCTGCGTCTAAAGGGCAAGCCTCTTTTTCCACATGGACAGATAAAAATACGTCACTGTAGTGTCCTAGTGTTGTCTCTTTGGTCTTTGCCATACCAATGAGTGGAATCCCAAGACGCTTAATGTGGGGCAAAATACGCACCAACTCTTCGCTCTCGCCACTATAGCTAATGGCAAGCACTGCGTCTTCTTTTCCAATCATTCCCAAGTCTCCGTGCATGGCTTCGGTGGGGTGAAGGAAAAAACTACTTGTGCCCGTACTGGCTAGGGTTGCGGCAATTTTTGCGCCCACAAGGCCACTCTTGCCAACACCCGTCACCACAAGCTTTCCTTTTGTATTTACCACAAGTCTCAATGCTTCTTCAATTTCTTCGCCCAAAGATTCGGCACAACGCAACAACTCTTTAGCTTCTAGCACTAACACTTCTTTAGCAATTTGCTGATAATTATGCATTGCACGCCCTACATTACAAAAATGGTTGGTACGATAGTAGGGTATTTTTTGAGCGAGCGGAAAATATGCTTTCGCACCACTTGGCGCACTTCATTTTCAAGAGCACGTTGGTTTTGCAACAGCTCTTTTTTGGCGTTAGTGATAAATTGAATCAACACCTCTTCCATCTCTTTTGAAAAATTCTTATCTTCGCGGTCAGGCACCAAACCGTAACTCACAACCCGTGGTTTTGCAGCTAGTTTATGGTCATCTCTGTTGATTTGGGCGATAATCATCACCACACCAGATTCTGCTAATTTTTGGCGATCAATCACTACATCATCGGCAATTTGTTTGTTGATTTGATTGTCAATAAAAACTTTGCCCGTCTTGATAGTTTTAACTTTTTTAATGTACTTTCCGCACACTTCAATCTGATCCCCATCTTCCATAATAATGGTGTTTTTGGGATCTACACCACATTTAATGGCGGTTTCTTGGTGCTTAATGGTGTGGTTAAGCTCTCCGTGCACAGGAATGAAGAATTTTGGCTTCAAAAGACGTAACATAAGTTTTTGCTCTTCTTGGGCAGCATGGCCACTGACGTGAATCTCACTAAAATCTTGATACGCTACACTCGCGCCACTCTTCAATAAAAAGTTCAACACTTTTGAGACACTGTTTTCATTGCCAGGGATGGCTTTAGCGGAGATAATGATCTGATCGGTGGGCTTGATTTTGATGTGGCGGTGCTCGTCTGTTGCCATGCGATAAAGGGCCGCCATGGTTTCCCCTTGACTTCCTGTGGTAACGATGAGTACTTCATGGTCGGGGTATTTGTGCACTTCATTAGCATCAATAAAAATACTTTTATCCAGATCGATATACCCAAGTTCGCGTGCCATCTCAAGGTTGCGCTCCATAGAGCGGCCAATGACGGCTACTTTTCGCCCATAATTTAATCCGTGGTCAATGGCTTGGTACACACGGTGAATGTTGGAAGAAAAGGTGGACATAATCACGCGGCCTTTAGCTTTGGAAAAAATAGCATCAAAGGTTTTACCCACAGAACTTTCAGAGCGCGTAAAGCCTTCTTTATGGGAATTAGTACTGTCGCTTAGCATACACAAAACGCCTTTTTCTCCATACTCCGCAAAACGGTTCAAGTCGCTCACATAGCCATCAATGGGCGTGTGGTCGATTTTAAAATCGCCCGTGTGGAAGATGGTGCCGGCTTTACATGTAATAGCCAACGCGGAGGCATCGATGATGGAATGGGTGATGTGCATCCACTCTACATCAAACTCCCCAATCTGATAAATTTTGCGTTTTTCTACAGGACGGAAAAGCTTTTTAGCTTGCTTTAGACCATGCTCGTCAAATTTATTAGAAAGCATTCCAAGAGGCAATGGAGTACCATAAAGAGGAAATTGCATCTCTTTAAAAAGGTAAGGAATGGCACCGATGTGGTCTTCGTGGGCATGGGTAATGACAATACCTTTAATTTTATCTTTAATTTTACGAAGATAATCAAAATCGGGCACTAAAATGTCTACCCCGTGCATGTCTTCACTGGGAAAACTCATTCCCACGTCAATAATAATCGCACTGGTTTCAGTCTCCACCACGGTAATGTTTCCACCAATTTCACCAAGACCGCCTAAAGGCGTGATACGTACTTTTGTTGTGTTGGCATTGATAGTTGTATTGGGTTTTAGACGCTCATCATGGGCCCGTTTGTTTGCCTCAATCACCCGCCCAATCTCTTTTTGCCACGGCTCATTGCCCACAATCGGCGTTGAAGCATTTTTACGTCGGTTTTTATTGCCTTGGGCTGATTTATTTGCTCTGCTTTCGGGTGTATTTACAGGGGTTGAAGCCTGCACTGGCGCCTCAGAAGTAGCAGGTGTTCCAACGTCTTGAAGCGCTGGTTTTTGCCCTTGTGGCTTTCGAGGACGTCTACGTCTACGGGGTTTTGCTGGCGCCTCAGAAGAAGTTGGATTAGGGTTGTTGCTACTGGAGTCGCTATTGCTGTTGTTGTTCATTTCTGACATAATCATTCACCTTTGTAAGTTGTTTAAAGAGGTGATGATGCGTCGCAGTGTCGATTTCATGTGGTCTGCTATTTAACGAAAGTGCCTGTTCTTCTAGTAACGAAGCCAAAAGTGTTTTTTCAAAACCCAAGGTCATATTTTTTAACCAGCGCTTGCGAGGGGCACTAAAAGCCATTCTCAAATACCGTTCAAAAGCATCCCGTTGGGCTTCATTTTTAAACACTCCATGCTCTCCGCCCACGTATTCGCGCCGTTTTTGTATCCACAACACCGATGAAGTCACCTTGGGTGGCGGCTCAAAAGCGTGGGGCGGAACATCAAACAGCACTTCAACATGGCCTAAAAGTTGGGCCAAAATTCCCAATGCTCCAAAATGTTTTTCTTTTGGGGCAGCGGCAAACTTTTGTGCCACCTCTTTTTGCACCATCACCCGAAGGCTTTGGCACTGGGTATCACGTAAAGCACGTAAAATAATGGCCGTTGCGATGTAATAGGGCAGGTTAGCAACCAAGTCATAAGGCTTGGTTGCTAAGGTCTCCTGCTTTTCCCATCTGGCTAGCACATCGCCTTGGTGCAAAACAAACTGTTCTGTTTTGCGTTCTTTGGCAAATCTTTCGTTTAAATAAGCGCACAAGTCTGTATCGACTTCGTAGGCTACTACACCTCTTTTTTGGAGTAGCCACTGCGTCAAATCACCTAATCCAGGGCCGATTTCTACCAATGCGTTGGGTGAATCTTCGGGCATCGATTGGATGATTTGGTGTAATACGGAGCTATCTTTGAGAAAATTTTGTCCAAACATTTTTTTGGCTTTAATGCCCATGCGCGCTCCTAAAACGGCCCATTATACCCAATAAATTCTGTAAAGTCCATGAATGATTTACTTTTTTCAAACACCTTTGCGACAAAGCTCCAAAATCTTCTCAACAGCAAGTTCCTCTAAAAAACAAGTTTTACCAGATGCTTAAGTAGCTTTTAGCCCTATTTTCGGTAAACTCAACCCTTAATTACTGAAACTTTTCATACGAATTCACCGAAGGAAATGCATGGAAGAATTTGCCAAGCGCATCATCCCTTGCCTTGATGTAGACAACGGCCGTGTCGTCAAGGGAGTAAATTTTGTTGGCCTCAAAGACGCGGGCGATCCGGTGGAAGTGGCAAAACGGTACAACGAAGAAGGGGCAGATGAACTCACCTTTTTAGACATCACCGCCTCCCACGAGGGGCGCGATACGATTGTTGATATTGTCGCTAAAGTTGCCAAGGAGGTGTTCATTCCTCTGACCGTTGGTGGCGGTATTCGTAAACTCGAAGACATTTACAAGCTTTTACATGTAGGGTGTGACAAGGTGAGTATCAACTCAGCCGCCATCCACCGCCCTGAGTTTATCAACGAAGCGGCCCAACGTTTTGGCACCCAGTGTATTGTCGTCGCAATCGACGCCAAGCGCACGGGAGACGCATGGCACGTGTACATCAATGGCGGGCGCATCGACACAGGCAAAGATGCGCTAGCGTGGGCCAAAGAGTTGCAAGAGCGCGGTGCGGGTGAGATTTTGCTCACGTCTATGGATTGTGATGGCACCAAAAATGGCTACGACATCCCGCTGACTTCTCAAATGAGCCAAATGCTTGACATTCCTGTCATAGCCAGTGGCGGGGCAGGGACGATGGAGCACATCAAAGACGCTTTTGTAAACCATGCGGACGCGGCCTTGGCTGCTTCGATTTTTCACTTTAAAGAGATAGACATTATGGATTTAAAACGCTACTTGTACGATCAAGGCATTGCGGTGCGCTTATGATTGTTTGTGCGGGTGCGAGCGAGCAGTTTTCTTTTGCCAAGCCTATTGGCATCGGATTAGTAGACAGCACTATCGCACTGACACGCTTGTGCTTGGAATGCAAACCAGAGCATTTGCTTTTTGTAGGAAGTGCGGGAAGTTATGGAAAACTTTCTTTGCTTGAAGCGTGCGTAAGCACCCATGCACGCAATCTCGAGGGAACGGCGCTTCTTCAAAAGGCCTATTCACCCCTTTCTCTAAATATCTCCCACCATTCACCCTATGTTTCACGTGAAACATTGCCACAGGTTGTTGTCAATTCCAGCAACTACATCACCGCAGATGAGGCGCTTTGTACTGAATTTTTAGCAGCAGAATGCGCTGTGGAAAATATGGAATTTTACGCGGTTTTGCGCGTAGCAGAAATGTTTAACATCCCCGCTTTTGGTCTTTTTGTGGTGACAAACTATTGTCATAAAGATGCACATAAGGCTTTTTTAGCCAACCATCAAGAAGCCAAAGCGCGCCTTGAATTTTTAGTTCACACACACTGGAAACACCTACAATGAAACCCTCTCTTTTAGACTTTACCAAGGAAGAGCTCGCCCAAGCACTTAGCCCGAGTTTTCGTGCAAAACAGGTGTTTAAATGGATTTACCAAGGCTACGTGGATGACATAGAAGCCATGTCCAACCTCCCCAAAGCCATGCGCGAACACCTTGGGCAAACCTATGATTTGACACCTTTACATGTAGTCCGTGAAGAGATTAGCCAAGATGGTAGTGCTAAAGTGTTGTTTCAATTGCGTGATGGACACACCATAGAATCTGTGCTTTTGCCCATGAAAGAAGAAGTGGTGGACGAAGAAGGCAGACGCGTGAGCCATCCCAAGTTTACCATTTGCATCTCTTCGCAAGTGGGTTGTAAGATTGGGTGCACCTTTTGTTTTACCGCAAAAGGGGGTTTTGTGCGCAACCTAAGCGCGGGTGAGATCGTAGGCCAGGTGCTTGCCATCAAAAAACGGCACAACATCGCACCCGAACGTCGGGTCAACATCGTCTACATGGGCATGGGTGAACCACTGGATAATCTTCCTGAAGTGGTCAAAGCAGTAAAGATTTTTGCAGACATTGACGGGCTTTCCATCTCTCCCAAACGCCAAACAATCTCCACCAGCGGCCTTAGCCACCAAATCAAAAAATTGGGTGAAATGAATTTAGGCATATTACTTGCCATCTCTTTGCATGCGGTAGATGATGCCTTGCGTCAAGAGCTGATGCCCATCAACAAAGCTTACAACATCGCTTCTATCATTGAAGCAGTCAAAGCCTTTCCTATTGATGAGCGCAAGCGGGTGATGTTTGAGTACCTTGTCATTCGTGGGCGCAACGATGACCTTGGAAGTGCTAAAAAATTGGTGACACTATTGCATGGCATTAAGGCAAAAGTGAACCTTATCTATTTTAACCCGCACGAGGGCAGTGCTTACCAGCGTCCAGAACTTAAAGCCATGGAAGCCTTTAGGGACTACCTCAATGCGCACGGAATCGTCTGCACGATTCGTCAGTCTAAAGGGCTAGACATCAGCGCTGCGTGCGGACAACTCAAAGAAAGGAGCACCCATGACCGTACTTGATTGGGGGCAAGTGATTTTTCTAGGTATCGTTGCGGTTGTTTCGATTGGTGGTATGATTAAGGTGTTGTTTTTAGATAAAGACTAACACGCCCGCCATGTTTGTTCAACAAGCAACTGGTCTCCTTCGTACAATTTTCCCACAAACACATCGCCCACCTGAACGACACCCACGCCTTTGGGTGTCCCCGTAAACACGAGGTCATTTTCGCTAACATCCACAAACGCACGCAGTTCTTCGAGAAGGGCTTCGGGCGTGTACAGCATCTGCTCTACCTTGCCTTCTTGTGCTAACACGTTATTGATCCAAAGCTCCAATCGTAATGCTTCTTTACATGTAAAGGAGGTGCAAGGGCTAACTAGTGCAGCACCGCGAAATGCTTTGGCGCGCTCCCATGGCAATCCTTTAGCCTTAAGCGCGCTTTGCAAAGTTCGCTTGGTAAGGTCCAGTCCAATGCCCGCGGCTTTATAGCCTTCATCGCCCACCACAAAAACAATCTCTGCCTCGTAATGAATAGGCTCATCGTGCTCGCTTACATGTAACAATTCTGCTAATGTACTGTTGGGTTTGAAAAAAATCACAGGAGTTTCTGGGGTTTCATTACCAAGCTCCTTAATATGCTCGGCATAATTTCTCCCGATACAAAAGAGGGTGCTAGGAACTATTGGGGTTTCATTGCATAAAATTGTACGCATTTTTTTCCTTTCCAAAGGCATAAAAGAGGGCAGCGGTGTCTTGCAAAGAGGCGAACGTGTAGTTTTTCTCCTCAAAAGTAAAGGCTAACGTGTTAGCGTGCAAGAGCAGACGGTTTGCGCCCATCCACTCTAAACGCTCTTCTAGGGCGAGAACTTCATCCAAATAACGCTCACTAACCCACGTCGGGACCCCGTATAAAGGGTCACCCAAAATAGGATGTTTCACGTGAAACAAATGCACACGGATTTGATGTTGCCGCCCTGTATGGGGTGTGGCTTTTACTAGGGTTGCATCAATGTCAGGAAAATAAGAAAGGGGTTCAAAATCTGTCTGAGAAGGCTTGCCGCGTTCGTCCACTACCATGCGCAGTTTAATGTCACTGTAATCTTGATTATTTAAAAGCGGGGCGTTTACATGTAAAGGTTCCCTCATCTGCCCTCGCACTAAAGCAAGATATGTTTTGGCCACTTGACGTTTTTCAAAACACTGCTTGAGTGCTACTTCGGCTTTTTTGTGTTTTGCCACCAAAATCAACCCGCTCGTTTCCCTGTCAAGACGATGGACAATCTTCGCTTCTTCACCAAAATGATGTAAGATTTCATCGTACAAAGAGTAGGTTGTTTTACGACTAGTAGGATGCACCAACAAACCGCTTGGCTTGTCAAAAAGGGCAAAGTCTTCTTCTTCAAAACAAGGATTTAAACCTTGAGACTCTGGGACATACACCACCACATCTACAAGGCCAACAAGGCGTTGGTTTTTTTCTGTAATGACCACACCGTCTTGGTACACGCGACCACGGTCTACATAGCGCTGCGCTTCTTTCATGCCAAGACCCAAAACGTCCATCAAGAAAGCATAAGCAGGAGTAGGGCGTAAAGCCCGAAAAGGTTTTTGAATATAAGGCAATCTTTACTCACATTTAGATAGAATTTACTCTTTACATGTAACGCTTTTCTTACTTGTAAAGAGGGAAAAATATTATACCCAAACACCAACCCCTTAAGGACTTTTCATCAAAATATTTGTTTCATCCAACCCAGAACAACGCTTGCATGAAACAAATATTTAATACAAAAAGGTAGAGAAATGGTTGAAAGATACGCACGGGAAGTTATGAAGCAAAAGTGGACCGTTCAGGCCAAGTACGATGCGTGGCTTGAAGTAGAAAAAGCGGCCGTCAAGGCATGGAACAAACTTGGACTTATTCCCGATGAAGACACGCAAAAAATTCTAGCAAACGCCGCCTTTGACATCGCACGCATTGACGAAATCGAGCAAGAAACCAAGCACGACGTCATTGCCTTTTTAACCAGTGTTTCTGAAAGCCTTGGGGACGAGAGCCGTTGGGTGCACTACGGCATGACCAGTAGCGACTGCATCGACACCGCTGTAGCCCTCCAGATGCGCGATTCTTTGAAACTTATCATCGAAGACGTAAACGCATTGATGGCGGCTCTAAAAACCCGCGCCATGGAACACAAAATGACCCTCATGGTCGGACGCAGCCACGGCATTCACGGCGAGCCCATCACCTTTGGACTCGTGCTTGCCATCTGGCATGATGAAATCAAGCGCTCTTTAGAAAACCTAGAACACGTCATGAAAACCATCAGCGTCGGACAAATCAGTGGTGCCATGGGCAACTTCGCCCACGCGCCTTTAGAACTTGAAGAGTTTGTCTGCGAAGAACTTGGCCTTACGTGCGCTCCTGCTTCCAACCAAGTCATCCAACGGGATCGTTACGCGGCACTGATGAACGCCCTCGCGCTTTTGGCGTCTAGTTGCGAAAAAATCGCTGTTGCGGTACGCCACTACCAACGCACCGAAGTTTACGAAGCGGAAGAGTTTTTTAGCAAAGGCCAAAAAGGCAGCTCTGCCATGCCCCACAAGCGCAATCCTGTCCTCACCGAGAACATCACTGGCCTGTGTCGCATGATTCGCTCCTATGCCATGCCAGCGCTAGAAAACGTCGCTTTGTGGCACGAGCGCGACATCTCCCACAGCTCCGTAGAGCGGTTCATCTTGCCCGATGGGTTCATCACCACTGATTTTATGCTTGCACGCCTTACCGGAGTCATTGAAAAACTGGTGGTTTACCCTGAAAATATGATGCGCAACCTCAACCTCACGGGCGGCCTTGTCTTTTCCCAACGCATCTTGCTAGAGCTTCCTGCCCTCAACGTTTCCCGCGAAGACGCGTACAAAATCGTCCAACGCAACGCCATGAAAGTGTGGGCCGACCTCCAACAAGGTAAACCTGCCCTTAACGCCCAAGGGGAAAGCCTCTTTTTGCAAAACCTACTAGAAGATGCGGACTTGCGGGCAAAGCTTGATGAAGCGCACATCCGCGCCTGCTTTGACTACAGTTACTACACTAAAAATGTCGATAAAATCTTTGCCCGAGTCTTTGGAGAAAGCGCATGCTAACCGTCATTAAACGCAATGGTCGCACAGAACCATTGGATATTTCCAAAATCAAAAAATACACCTCCTCTGCTGTCGCGGGCTTAGACAACGTCAACCAAAGCGAACTGGAAGTGGATGCTAAGATTCAGTTTCGCGACCAAATCTCCACCGAAGAGATTCAAAAAACCCTCATCAAAACCGCCGTAGAAAAGATCGACATCGACCGCCCCAACTGGACCTTTGTGGCGGCGCGCCTTTTCTTGTACGACTTGTACCACAAGGTCAACGGTTACTCTGACTATGGGCACTTACGCGCCTATTTTGAACGGGGAGAGGCCGAGGGAAGACTGCTTATGGGCTTAAAAGAAAAGTACGACTTGGACGATCTTAACGCCTATATTGCCCCAGAACGTGACTTGCAATTTACCTATTTGGGTGTCAAAACCCTCAATGACCGCTACCTCATTAAAGACCGCCAGGGCAAGCCCATCGAACTGCCTCAGCACATGTTCATGGCCATAGCCATGTTTTTGGCCCAACACGAATTTAACTGCCAAGATTGGGCGAAGAAATTTTACGATTTGATCAGCAAATTTGAAGTGATGCTCGCCACCCCAACCCTCTCCAACGCCCGCACTACGCGCCACCAACTCAGCTCATGCTACATCGGCTCCACACCCGATAACATCGAAGGGATTTTCGATAGCTACAAAGAGATGAGTTTATTGAGTAAATTTGGCGGAGGCATTGGTTGGGATTGGAACTTGGTGCGCGCCATGGGCGGCAGCATCGATGGCCATAAAAACGCCGCGGGAGGCATCATCCCTTTCTTGAAAATCACCAACGACATCGCCATTGCCGTAGACCAACTGGGCACCCGCAAAGGGGCCATTGCCGTGTACCTTGAGCCGTGGCATATGGACGTGTCTGACTTTTTAGACTTGAAGAAAAACTCAGGCGAAGAGCGCCGCCGTACCCATGAACTCTTTCCTGCCTTGTGGATTAATGATCTGTTTATGAAGCGGGTACAAGAAGATGGCATGTGGACGCTGTTTGACCCAGCGGAAACCGCAGACTTGTGTGAGCTTCACGGCGAAGTCTTTGCGGCACGCTATGAGGCGTACGAAAAAGATGAGTCAGTGAGCAAAGAGCACATGAAGGCCAAAGAGTTGTGGAAGAAAATATTGCTCAACTACTTTGAAAGCGGCAGTCCTTTCTTGTGCTTTAAAGACCACGCCAACCGCGTCAACCCCAACAGCCACACAGGAATCATCCGAAGCTCAAACCTCTGCACAGAAATCTTCCAAAACACCCAACCTAACCACTACCTCATCAAAGTGGTTTACGAAGATGAGAGCGTGGAACTCTTTGAAGAAGACGTGGATGTACGGGTCGATAGTGGTATTACTAAAAAAGCAAAAAAGATTACAGCCTTAGACGCCATCGGCGGCAAAGCCATTTACATCGTCGAAAAAGAAAAATGCGAAGGCAAAACCGCCGTGTGTAACCTGGCAAGCATCAACCTCTCCAAGGTCAACACCAAAGAGGAGATTGAACGGTGCGTACCCATTGCGATTCGCATGCTTGACAACGTCATTGGCCTCAACTTTTACCCCCATGCCAAAGTCAAGCGCACCAACCTTGCCTCACGCGCCATCGGTCTTGGCGTCATGGGTGAAGCCCAAATGCTCGCTGAACAAGGCATTGTTTGGGGCAGTTATGACCATCTCGCCAAAGTGGATGAGATTATGGAAGCGGTGAGCTACAACGCCATTTACGCCTCTTCTAATCTTGCGGTAGAAAAAGGGGTCTACCCCGAATTTCAAGGCTCCAAATGGTCACAAGGCATTTTCCCCATCGACATGGCCAACGAAAATGCCAAAGCCCTTGTCAAACGTGGCGGGCTCTTTGATGGCACCACCTACGACTGGGAAAAACTGCGTGCTAAAGTCAAAGAGCACGGCATGCGCAACGGCTATTTGATGGCCATCGCCCCCACAAGCTCCATCTCCATCCTCGTGGGCACCACTCAGACCATTGAGCCTGTGTATAAACGCAAGTGGTTTGAAGAAAACCTCTCAGGGATGATTCCCGTCGTCGTGCCCAATCTCTCCCCTGATACATGGAACTTTTACACCCCTGCGTATGAGCTTGACCAGCGTTTGCTTATCAAAGCAGGTGCTGTGCGCCAAAAATGGATTGACCAAGGCCAAAGCCTTAATATTTTCATCACCCTTGACAAGGCCAGTGGCAAATACCTCAACGACATTTACATGCTCGCGTGGGAACTTGGTATCAAATCTACTTACTACCTACGCTCTCAAAGCCCCGAAAATGCCCTAGACGTGGCAGATCGCAGCATCGAGTGCGAGGGGTGTCAGTAAGGAAATGGGCACATGATGGATGAAAAATTTCACCTTTTTTTAAAAGACCATCATGTGCTCAACCTAACTACATGTAAAGACAATCAGCCTTATGCTTGTAGTTGCTTTTACGCTTTTGACCTCAAAAATGCTTCTTTTGTGATAGCCTCTGACTCTAAAACACGGCACATGCAAGACGCTCTTGCAAATCCACTTGTTGCAGGCACCGTAACCTTGGAAACCAAAACCGTTGGACTTATTCAAGGAATGCAATTCACGGGACATTTAAATGAAGCCTCCAAAGCACACAAAAGACTTTATTATGCCACGTATCCATTTGCCCTAGCCATGCTCCCTGAACTTTGGACTGTTCGCATTGACTATGCCAAGCTCACCGACAACCGCTTGGGGTTTGGAAAAAAACTAGAATTTAAACGAAATTGAGAACCTTCTTCCAAAACCTGTTTTGCAAGAAAAAAAGCACCAAGGGTGCGCGAGCCCTGCGCTGAGGAGAACTCAGCGTTAGCGTAGCCTTTGGGGTTTTACTCCAAAGGCGTATCTGGAATTTAAATAAAACCACTAAACTTCACCTTTACATGTAAGGGTGTGATACAGGAGTGACAATGCAAAGTATCGGCCTCATTGGCGGCATGAGCTGGGAATCTACAAGCCACTATTACACCAAGCTCAACCAGACGATTGCAAAAGTAAAAGGGGGTTTGCACAGTGCGCCCTTGTGGCTACATTCTGTGGATTTTGCCCCCATTGAAGTGCTTCAAAGAGAAGGAAAATGGGAAGAAGCAGGACATCAACTCGCTAGTGCTGCGTGCGCACTTGAGCGCGCAGGCGCCCAAGGTATCGCCCTTTGCACCAACACCATGCACAAAATCGCCCCCATGATTAGCGCGGCGATTTCGGTTCCTTTTTTGCACATTGCCCACGCTACAGCACAAGCACTTTTAAAAGACAGCGTCACTGAGATTTTGCTTCTTGGCACACGCTTTACCATGGAAGAGGCGTTTTACAAAGAGGTGTTAGTCCAACACGGTATTCGTGTTCACGTGCCCAAAGAAATCATGGAAATTAACCGCATTATTTTTGAAGAATTGTGTAAAGGAAAAATAGATACCTCGTCCAAAGTCTATTATCAAAACACCATCAAAAACCACCTACTCGCACATCCCACTACCCAAGGCGTCGTGCTTGGATGCACAGAAATAGGGATGCTCCTAAGCCCCCAAGATGCTCCTGTTCCTCTGTTTGACACCACCGATATTCACGTCGAAGCCATTGTAAAATTCATGCTTTCGTGATTTTATAATTTAAAAATTTAAATTAATTTTTCATATTTAGCAAAATTGGCAAAATGTCACACTAAAAAATTCAATAAATTCAATAAAAACCCTATTTATAGGGTTTTATTTAGATAAAAATTGATGTGAAAATTTTAACTTGTTTCATTAAAATTAGACTTTTTGGCAAATTTTTAAGCATGTCACGCCCTTGTAACAAAAATAATTAAGTTTCAAGATGCACCCTTTATACTATAATAAACCCCTAAAAAGACAAATCTCCCACCCGTTAGGATGCCCATGCTTACGACACTACTTAAACGCGACGGAACCACCCAAGAGTTTCAACCCTACAAAATCGAAGACGCCATTAAAAAAGCCTTCAAAAGCGAAAACACCACCTACGACAGGGTTATTTTTCTCAATGTTATAGAGAAACTCAATGCCAAGCGCCTTGCAGCCGTAGAAGACATCCAAGACCTCATCGAACAAGAACTCTACCGTGGACGCTATTTTGAAGTCATGCGCTCTTTTATGATCTATCGCCACACCCACAAAATGCAGCGCGAGCACGTGCTAGGACTCTCAGAAGACACCACTTTTATCAACTCCACCCAAACCATCGAAGAGTACATCAACGGCAATGACTGGCGCATCAAAGCCAACTCCAACACGGGCTACTCCAACGCAGGGCTCATTAACAATACCGCTGGCAAAGTCATCGCCAACTACTGGCTCGATAAAATCTACTCCAAAGAAGAAGGCATTGCTCACCGAAACGGCGACTACCACATCCACGACCTTGACTGCCTTACCGGCTACTGTGCAGGCTGGAGCTTGCGCAACTTGTTAAATGAAGGTTTTAACGGTGTGCGTGGCCGCGTGGAGAGTCGTGCACCTAGGCATTTTCGTGAAGCCCTAGGGCAAATGGCGAACTTTTTAGGCATCTTGCAAAGCGAATGGGCGGGCGCCCAAGCCTTTAGTTCCTTTGACACCTACCTTGCCCCTTATGTCTTCAAAGACCAACTCAACTACAAAGAAGTGAAAAAAGCGGTACGTAGCTTCATCTACAATCTCAACGTCCCTGCACGTTGGGGCCAAAGCCCTTTTACGAATGTCACCATCGACTGGAGCGTGCCCGAGGATCTGAAAGACCAAACCCCTACGGCCAATAATATACACCTCCTCAAAGGAAACGAAACTAACGAGAGGCTTGTTGCCATAGCTAAAGAGCGTGGTGCTAAAACCTTAGACGCGCTCACTTATGGGCATTTTCAACCTGAAATGAACCTCATCAACCGTGCTTTTTACGAAGTGATGACTGAGGGCGACAAAACAGGGCAACCCTTCACCTTTCCTATTCCGACAGTAAATATCACCGAAGATTTTGATTGGTACGGCGAAAATACCGATTTGCTCTTTGAAAACACTGCTAAAATTGGCTCTTCGTATTTTCAAAACTTTATCGGAAGCCAATACTTACGCGACGCACAAACAGGCGAGCTTGTGGAAAATCCCAAGGCTTACAAACCCGGTCACGTACGCAGTATGTGCTGCCGCTTGCAGCTGGATTTGCGCGAGCTTTTAAAACGCGGGGGCGGGCTCTTTGGCAGTGCGGAGATGACAGGAAGCATCGGAGTAGTCACCCTTAACCTCGCACGCCTTGGCTACCTTTACAAGGGAAATAAAGAGGGATTATACGCACGACTGGATGAGCTTTTAGAGATGGCTAAATCCACCTTGGAAAAAAAGCGTGTTTTTGTAAAGACCATGTATGACCGTGGGCTTTACCCCTATACTGCCCGCTATTTGCCTAATTTTAATAACCATTTTTCGACCATTGGCATTAATGGCATGAACGAGATGATTCGTAACTTTACCAATGGTGACCACGACATCACAAGCAATTTTGGCGATGCGTTTACGCTTGAAATGCTAGAGTACCTGCGCGATAGAATTCGTGCTTACCAAGAAGAGACAGGCAACCTCTATAACCTCGAAGCCACACCAGCCGAGGGCACCACGTACCGTTTTGCCAAAGAAGACAAAAAACGCTATCCCGACATTATCCAAGCAGGCAGTGGCAAAAATGTCTACTATACCAACTCTTCTCAGCTTCCTGCTGATTATACCGATGATCCTTTTGAAGCTCTGGACATGCAAGATGAACTCCAATGCGCCTACACGGGCGGTACGGTCTTGCACCTTTACATGAAAGAGCGCATCAGCTCTGCTGAGGCTTGCCGTCGGCTCATCAAAAAGGTTATTAGCAATTACCGCATGCCTTACATCACCATCACACCTGTCTTTTCTGTGTGTGAGAAGCACGGCTACATTAGCGGTGAGCATGAATTTTGCCCTATGTGTGACGAGGAATTGTTAAAAGAACATCAAGAAATCCAAAGGAGAGAACATGAACAAGCAACTGCCTAAAGAGTTGGAAGAAAAACGCACGCGTTGCATGGTATACACCCGTGTTATGGGCTACCACCGCCCTGTCGAGAGTTTTAACATCGGCAAAAAAGGGGAACACCGCCAACGAGTGAAGTTTGCAGAACCCGTCAAATAAACCCATCTTCGACATCACCCGCTTTACCACCACCGACTTTCCAGACCGCCTAGCTTGCGTGGTCTGGTTTAGTGGGTGCAATATGCGCTGTCCTTACTGCTATAACCCTAACATTGTGCGCGAAAAAGGCACCTTGTGCGAATCAGACCTGTTTGATTTTTTGCGTTTGCGCCAAGGAAAGCTTGATGGCGTGGTACTAAGTGGTGGCGAATCCACGTTGTACCCGCATCTCCAAGACCTTTGTGAAGCCATCAAAGCCATGGGATTTGAAATCAAACTTGATACCAATGGAACTAAGCCCTCAGTCATTCGCACCCTTGTGGAAAATGCCCTTGTGGATTACGTAGCCCTTGATTACAAAGCGCCCCAAGCCCTTCATAAATCCCTCACAGGCTCTTCAAACTACGATGCTTTTTATGAAAGCTTAACCTACCTCATTGGAGCAGATGTGAGCTTTGAAGTACGCACCACTGTGCATCCTGACCTCTTACATGTAAACCACATCAACACCATGATTGAAGAGCTTCACGCTCTTGGGTACAATGGCACGTACTATCTCCAACGCTATTTACATGTAGAGCCCACCTTGGGCAATACGCCTTCCCCACTAAACGCGTTTGCTCTAGAATCCCTCACACACCTCATTCCTGTTCGCTTACGTAATTTTTAACCCAAATTTCGCTACGCTTCGCTAATTTTTACGCGTTTTGCGCCAAGGAACCCCCATGAACCAACCCATTTTGCAGCTAGCATCCAGCTGCCTTGAATGCAAAAAACCCAAATGCCGCCCCGGTTGCCCCATCAACACCCCCATTCCACAAATGATTCGCCTCTTTTTAGACGGCCATATCCATGAAGCAGGGCAGCTTTTATTTGAAAATAATCCCCTTTCCCTTATCTGCTCTTTGGTCTGCCCCCATGAAAAACACTGCGAGGGCCATTGCATCCTCAACAAAAAAGGTTCACCTGTAAGCGTAGGAGCCATTGAGCACTACATTTCTAGCAACTTCATTCACCGTGCTGCCTTTGAAAAACCCGCACACAACGGCCACAATGTGGCTATCATTGGCAGCGGGCCAGCGGGTATGGGGCTAGCGTTTTTGCTCGCGCTTAAGGGATACGGTATTACCATTTATGATAAAAACGACAAAATGGGCGGGGTGTTGCGCTATGGAATTCCTGATTTTAGGCTTGACAAAACCTTGATTGACGCCCTTGTGGGGCACCTTAAAGCCCTTGGTGTAAAAATTCGCCCCAACACCACCGTGGGCAAAAACCTCACTATTGAAGATATGTTTCGCGATGGCTTTAACGCTGTATTTATCGGTACGGGCGTGTGGGCACCCAAAAAGCTGGGCATCAAAGGCGAAAGCTTAGGCCATGTGCATTTTGCTATTGAGTACCTCAAAAATCCCGATGTGCATGACTTAGGGGAAAAAGTCGTCGTCCTGGGAGCTGGCAATGTGGCCATGGATGTGGCGCGCACCGCCATCCGAAAGGGAGCCAAAGAGGTTCGCATTATGTACCGAAAGGGCGAAGAAGAGATGCCTGCGTCTAAACACGAAATCCATTGCACCAAGCTCGATGGTGTGCACTTTGATTTTTACCGCACACCCGAGGAGATTACTCCTGAGGGCGTGCGCTTTACATGTAAAGGCGAAGAGGGCTTTGAGAGCGCCACAAGCGTACTGGTTGCCATCAGCCAAAACCCACGCGACGTGATTGTCAGCAACAACAAAGGCATTGACGTTGACCCACGCGGGCTCATTGTGACAGATGATTGCGGACGCACCACCCATGAGGGGGTTTTTGCCTCTGGGGACGTGGTCACAGGCGCGCGTACCGTCGTAGAAGCCGTTGCATTTTCTAAACGGGTCGCTGAAGCCATCGAAGAGCACATCGCCAAAGCGTAGCCGTGCACTCTTTTAATTTACATATGTAAATAATAAATGTATGCTTCCTAAAAAACGAGGAGTTTTCGTGGAAGCACAAACGCGTATTGGGCATTTTCCCATCATGATGTTTGCCATCGTGATGGGCATGGGAGGCTTAAGCTTGATGTACCTAAAAGCAGGGGAAATCCTAGGGTTTCCTGCTTTTTTAGGACAAGGGCTTTTGGTTGTTAGCACGGCCATTTTTCTTTTTATTGGTGCTTTATACAGTTTAAAAGCACTACGGTACTTTGACGCGGTGCGGCATGAGTTTGCCCACCCTGTGCGCATCAATTTTTTCTCGGCAATTTCCATCTCCATGCTCATGCTTGCCATTGGCTACAAAGAGCTTTCCCCTGCCATCAGTGCCCTTTTTTGGTACTCAGGCACGTTGTTGCACCTGTTTCTAACCCTGCACACCATCGCTTTTTGGATTAACCACAACCAACAGCTTGACCATTCTAGTCCTGCGTGGTTCATTCCTATCGTGGGCAACGTGTTAGTCCCTCTTGGCGGCGTAGGGTTTGTGCCTACGGGCGCGTTGTTTTACTTTCTCTCCATTGGGCTTTTCTTTTGGGTTGTACTTTTTTCCATCGTCCTTAATCGCATCATTTTTCACAACCAACTGGCTACAAAGTTTATGCCCACGCTCTTCATCCTCATCGCGCCTCCAGCGGTAGGATTTCTCTCTTACCTCAAGCTCACCCACTCCCTTGACACCTTTGCGTTGATGCTTTACAACCTTGGGCTCTTTTTTACCCTGCTCATTGCCTTTATGTACAAGAACTTTGTCAAGATTAAATTTTTTATCTCGTGGTGGGCGTTTATCTTCCCCTTGGCAGCCATGGCCATTAGCACCATGGTGCTGTATAGCCTCACAAAAGAGCAGGGGGTTTTATATTTAGCTTACATTCTAATCGCCACTACAACTATCATTGTGGGCATTGTTATCTACCAAACCCTTTTACATGTAAAGCGCGGAGAGATTTGCGTACAAGAGTAGCAAGGGATTTCCCTTGCTACAGCACAGAACTTAGCATCTTTAAACTCAAAAGCATAAGCAACAACGCAAAGATTTTTTTGAGTTTACCCACAGGCAAGCGGTGAGCCATGCTCGCGCCAAAAGGAGCTGTAAAATAACTCACCAAAGAGATAAGCACCACCGCAGGAAGGTAGACAAAACCTGCAGTCATGGCAGCATCACTGGGATGTAAAAGGCCATTGACCACATACCCCAATGTCCCCGCAAGCGAAAGAGGAAGGCCAATGGCCGCAGACGTGGCGATGGCTTTTTTCACATCCACATTTTGCCACACTAAAAAAGGTACGCTCAGCGACCCGCCGCCAATGGAAACCAGCGCCGAAATCACACCGATAAACGTCCCCCCACCAAAAAGGGCAGGAGGAGGCAACAACACGCGGCTAGGTTTTGGTTTTTTATCGATGGCCATCTGAATCGAAACGTATCCCATAAACACAGCAAAGAAAATGGCTAAATGCGCTGAAGCCATCCATGTGGCCAAAAACGTCGCGGCAAAGGTGCCAAGAATCACCCCGCCCGCCATCAATTTCACAATATCCCATTGCACCGCACCGCGCTTGTGATGGGCACGCATACTGGCAAAAGAGGTGAAGACGATGGACGCCATGGAGGTGCCAAGAGCCAAATGCACCACGTTTTCTACAGGCACCCCTTGGGCAAGAAAAATGGCTGTGAGCACCGGCACCATAATGCCACCCCCGCCAATCCCCAACAATCCCGCCATAAAGCCTACCACCGCGCCCAAAATCAAAAAAGCGATTATCCATTCAATGCCCACGAAAATCCTTTACATGTAAAGAATAAAAGCATTATTGTAACGCAAATCGCTCCAAAGTGCAGAAATGCTACAATATAAAAAAATTTACCAAAGGGTGATTCTATGGCGCTTTTGAAAAAAAATATATGGTCAATTTTTTACATTTTGACGGCGCTTTTTACTCTTTATTTTGGTTTTGTCTCCTATCTCCAATGGCAAAGGCTTTTTGCTAATGCCAAAAGCTCCCAAGAAAACACCCTAAGACTCATCGCCAACTCCACCCAAGCGCTCTATAGAACCAACGAAGTGATGCTAGACATCCTTGGGCATCGGTTTTTAGAAGACGACTCCTATCAGGACAACCAAAGCGCTATGGCCATTCTTGATGCGGCCCTTGAAAAAAGTCCTGCCATTATTTCAATCGCACTGGTCAACCCCCAAGGAGCCATGCTGTTTGCTACCAATAACCTTGATGTTTCAACCTTCCCCAATCTTTTAGAGCAACCCGAGTCTCGTGACTCTTTTATCAAAACCATGGAAACAGACGACATGGTTTTTGGGCGTACCTATTTTTTTAAGCCTTTTCAAGACTGGATTGTTCCTATCCGCAAAGCCATGCGCAACCCTGATGGAAGCGTCCATCACGTCATTACAGCCGCCTTGCGTTTGGAGGATTCTTTTGGGCATTTGGTTAAAAACATCGACCATGAAAACCGTTATCTTTCACTGATTGTGCGTGAGGATATGCGCGTGCAATACGCCAGCAATGGGCAAGAGCCTAACTACAACATCTACCAAGACGCGCTTTCGCACAGCAAACAAGAAGCAATGAAAAAAGCGGTAGAAAAAACCCACGCAAGTGCGTTGGGTAGTTTTTGGCGTTCACGCCAACCTCTCTCTTTTGTCTACGACGCAGAAGAAACTTCCCGGCTAGTCTCCTTCCAATACGACGCAACGTACAAGCTTTGGTTTGTTCTCATGACGCAGATGAAGCTTCTTTGGATGGATTTTGCCAAGTTATTGGGAACCTATTTTCTCATTTTTGTATGTGTGGAAGGGTTGCTTTATTTTCTCTTTCGCATCATTGCTACCGCTGAAGCCAAACGCAGGGCCGAGTTGTTACACCAAGCCACCCACGACCAGCTCACCGGCCTTTTAAACCGAAACTACCTCAAAGACAACATCCAGCAGTGGATTTACCCCAAAGCGCCCCCTTTTGGATTGCTGTACATAGATTTGGATAATTTTAAAAACGTTAATGATAGTTTTGGTCACCAGCATGGAGATGTGCTCCTAAGAGAACTTGCCCAACGTTTACGCGCCATTTTGCCAAAAAATGCGCTCTTACTGCGCCACGGGGGCGATGAGTTTATTTTACTAACACTTGCCCACGAGGATAACACTCTGTTAGCTTTGGCAAAAGAACTCATCACAACTGCTTCAGCCCCTTACCACATCAATGCCATGCGTTTACATGTAGGGGCAAGCGTTGGAATTGCCAAATACCCTGCCCACGGGCAAACCATTAACGAACTCTTGCGGGCAGCGGACATTGCCATGTACGAATCCAAACGCCTCAAAAACAGCGCTCATTTGTTTAAAAACACCATGCAAGAAGGGTACTTGCGCAATGTCAACATCGAACAAGCCCTTCGCAGCGCCATCGAAAACCGTGAATTTTTCATGGTATACCAACCTCAAATAAGCACCCAAGGCGCTTTTTACGGCGTGGAAGCCTTAGCTCGCTGGAACAGTCCTATTTTAGGCAATGTGCCTCCCGATGCCTTTATCCCTGTGGCGGAGGCTTCTGGGCAGATGCCTGCTCTTGGCCGGTGCATTATTGAAGCCAGTTTTGCCGATATTAAAGGGGTCCAACAGGCCCTTGGCCGCACCTTTTACACCTCCATCAACCTCTCCGCCCGCCAACTGCTTGAGCCTGATTTTGCGGCCTATTTTATTGGCAAAATGCGCGAAGAGGGCATCCAAGGGGTGTGGGCGGCGTTGGAAATTACTGAGAGTTTACTGATTGAAGATGTTGGAAGTATTTTACCCCTACTCCAAGAGCTCAAAGCCCATGGCATCAAGCTTTCTATGGATGATTTTGGCACGGGGTACTCTTCGTTGAGCATGTTGCGCATGCTTCCCATCGATGAGCTTAAAATCGACAAAAGTTTTATCGATACGGTTTTGCTGGACAAGGGTGCCCAACAAATGGTGCAAAGTATCATCACCATTGGCAAAAACCTGGAAATGGACGTGGTTGCCGAGGGTATTGAGACCAAAGAACAGCTAGACATGCTGACCCATTTTGGGTGCGACAGGTTCCAAGGTTACTACTTTGCGCGTCCCCTTGACAAAGAAGCATTGGCTGATTTTATACAAGAAAACCACCCTTACATGTAAAGGTTTTTTCTTCCCTCTTAGCAAACTTCGTGTACAATACCACGAAAATATCACAGGGAGTTTTTATGGAACGCAAACGTATTTATAACCCAAACTCTAACGAAAGCCTAGGTGATCGCAAAATTTTTGGCGGAAATCCCCACGGCATCTTGAACTTCACCAAAGCCAAATACACCTGGGCACTCAAACTCTGGGACTACATGGAAGGCAACACGTGGTTTCCCAAAGAAGTGGACACCACCAAAGACGTGCTTGATTACAACCGCAACCTCACGGACGCCGAAAAACGCATGTATGACCTTGTCTGGTCGCAGCTTATCAGCATGGACAGCTTCCAGACCAACAACCTCGCGGACAACATCAACCCCTACATTACCGCTCCCGAGATTAACGCATGCCTTGCCCGTCAAGCGTACGAAGAAGCCAACCACTCCAAATCCTACGCGGTCATGGTCGAAGCCATTTGCGACAACACCGACCTCATTTACGAAATGGAAAAACACGACGAAGTATTGCGTCGCAAAAATGACTACATCTCAAGTGTGTACGAAGAACTTGCCGGCGATGTGACGGATGAAAAACTCGTCCTTGCGATGTTTGCCAACCAGATCCTAGAGGGCATTTACTTCTACTCAGGCTTCACCGCCATCTACGCCCTTGCGCGTGCGGGACGGATGCTAGGAAGTGCACAGATGATTCGCTTTATCCAGCGAGATGAAATCACTCACTTATTACTCTTTCAAAACATGATTAACTCCGTCCAAAAAGAACGCCCTGACCTGTTTACACCCGAACTCAAAGCCAAAGTGGTCGAGATGTTCAAAAAAGCGGGCGATTTGGAAATCGAATGGGGCAAGTACATCACCCAAAACCAAATCATGGGCTTTACTGATGACATCATCGAAGAATACATTCATTACCTCATCGACGACCGCCTTAAAGCCGTTGGATTTGAGAAAATCTACGACGCAAAACATCCCATCAAATGGGTCGATGATTTTTCGAAATTTAACGACCAAAAGACCAACTTTTTTGAAGGCAATGTAACCAACTACAGCAAAGGAAGCTTGTCGTTTGATGACTTCTAGTCTACCCTTGCACACGCTAAGTTTTGCCTACCAAGAACGGCCTTGGGAGGACAACTTAGCCACCCTTTTAGCTTTACTTGAACGCGCCGAGCCAGACTCTTTGTGCCTTGCGCCAGAACTATGTCTCACGGGTTACAGCTATGACCGCATGGAAGAAGCGGCCGCCTTTAGCGCCAAAGCACTAGAAAAACTCAAACAAGGCACCAAAAAAAAGGCGGTTGGCTTTACATGTATCGTCAAAACATCCCACGGGTTTGCCAACCGTTTTTACCTCCTCGAAAACGCGCAAGTTGTCCACACCCAAGACAAAGCCAAGCTCTTTCCTCTAGGCGACGAGCCTGCCCATTTTGTCGCGGGCGACACAGCCGCCATTGCCCCTTTTTTGTGGCGTGGTATGCACGTAGGCGTGCTCATTTGTTTTGAATTGCGCTTTCCTGCCTTATGGGAACAGCTTAAAGGAGTAGAAATACTCCTTGTGCCTGCCCTGTGGGGAAAAGAACGCAAACGCCACTACGAAACGCTGTGTGATGCCCTTGCTATTACCAACCAATGTTACGTCATTGCCGCCAATGCCAGCGATGAAGCCACAGGAAGCGGGCTCATCGACCCTTTTGGCGTAAGCGTGCGCGATGACGCTAAAGCTTTGCTTACATGTAAGGCCACCGCCAAAACCCTTCACACCATGCGACGCTATATCAACACAGGACTTTCATGCACTTCCACCAAAAACTAAGGCTCCATAAAAGTAAAAATCTCGCCACCGCCCTTGCAGACCACCTGCCCCTTGACCCTGCTGTTTTTGAGGCCTTTGCCTCCACAGAACGCGAACTCTTTGTCCCCCAAGGCATGCGCCACAACGCCTACACGCTAGATGCCTTGCCATTAGCGGGCAACCAGTGGATAAGCTCGCCACTTACGGTTGCTAAAATGACCCAAGCCCTAGCGCCTTTGGGTGTTGACGCGGTGCTAGAGATTGGGTGTGGGAGCGGGTATCAAGCGGCGATTTTAAGCAAGATTGTACGGCGGGTGTTTACCATTGAACGCATTGAAAAACTCTTGCGTGAGGCCAAAACACGGTTTGACACTCTTGGGATTCGCAACATCCACGCGCGGTTTGATGATGGACAACGGGGATGGCGTGATTTTGCGCCCTTTGAACGCATCTTGTTTTCAGCTTCTACGCCCAAGGTGCCTGAAGTCTTGTTTGACCAACTTAAAGAGGGCGGGGTTTTAGTAGCACCCATTGAACAAGGGGAGAAGCAAATCATTACGCGGTTTTGCAAAAGAGATGGTGCTATCACCCAAGAAGTGATAGAGGCGTGCCTGTTCGTGCCCGTACAAAACGGGGTGGTACGCTAAGCTTGTCGGCGAAAGGGGCGCAGGGCTAGCGCAACAACCACGCGAAGAATGCTCAACACCACATAAATGCCAAAGGTGTACACGAGCGGGTGCCATGGCATAACATGATACCCTAACCCCTCCCAGTGTGCCACGGGGGCGCTCAACCACCTGTCCATGTGCATTCCTAAAGCCAACACACCAAAAAGAATCACAAAAAAAACCACTTCTCGCACAAGATGTCGCATTTGTTACCTTTTATTTATCATGTTGCAAAAAAGGAATTTTAACCAAAAAAGGTAAGGGATCGGTAAACGAACCCTTACATGTAATGCTATTTTTTTCCTTTTTCATTAAAGTGAAAATAAATATAGGTCGCCATGTCTTTGGGATGGTATGCCATGCCGCGGTTTTCAATGCGCTTAAGCGTCTCTGCCATCAGTGCATGGTGGCCTCCTGAGGATTGAAATCCTTCTTTCAATGAAAGAAGCTCCATTTCCAATTCGTGTAGGGCGTAGGTGTTTAGTGGCGGTCCTTTTTTGTCTGGGTCGCCTTGGGCTTTGTCTCCGTGGCATTTTGCACACATCTGAGCGTACACTTCCTCTGCCGAATACTCGTGGTATCCTCTGGATTCAAGTTTTGCTAGAGGATTAAATGTGGTGTAAATATAGCGCGCCATGTCATCAGGGTGGTAGCGCATCCCTTTTTCTTCAATCTTGCGTTGGTTATGTTCCATAATTTCATGGTCACTTCCCGAAGATTGTGTCACCGCCGTAAGATTAAAAAGCTCATAAGAGAGAGCGTTTTGCGGCAGTGTGTTAAGCGGAGGTGCTTTTTTATCACCAACCCCTTCGCCTTTTATTCCATGGCAATGGGCGCAGGTTTTTTGGTAAATGTCTTCCATGCTAAGCACTTGTGCAAATGCACCGCTTGCCGCCAACCCGATTACAAAAACTAGCACCAGCGGCAGTGTGCCGCCTCTTTTCAAATATACTGTTTTCATGGCTACGCTCGCCCTTTGAGCATACCATGAAAATACATGGGTTTAAGCATGTACACTTTCATAATCCACCACAACCAACGCTCTTGAGAAGGGTCAAGAAGAGGAAAGGAGGGGGTAGGCTTACCACTCCAATCAAACTCCGCCATCATCACTGTTCCAATCCCTGTCACCAAAGGGCACACGGTATAACCGTCGTATTTGGCCTTGGGCTCTTTGCCATTCATGACTGCAATAAGGTTATCAGCGCACACGGTGTATTGCTTGCGCACAGACCCTCCTGTTTTTCCCATGGGAATTCCCGCCACATCTCCCAGAGCGAAGACATTGGGGTAGCGGTAGTGTTGCAGGGTCTCCTTTTCTACCTCGACCCAACCTCCTGCGGCCGCGCTCCCGCGCTGCCATGCAAGAGAAGAGTTTCGCACTGCATCTGGGGCTGTCATAGGAGGCGTTACATGTAAAAAGTCATAGGGTACTTCCACGCGTTTTGCCTCTGGAATCATCTCAAATTCTTCCAAATCTTCATCCCACGCGCCTTTAACAAGGTAGTGGTGGTCAAAGGTGGCGATCTTTTTGCTTGCATCCACCCCAATCAGATTGTGTCGGTAGTTCCATTCCATACCACGGACTTCGTACTGCTTAATGATAGCATCGTGGTATTCAGGTACATCGAACATCAACCCACCATTGGGGTAAAAGGTTAGGGTGGCATTTTCACGCGCTTTGGCTTCTTTTAAACGGTCATGGGTAAGGTACATGATTTTTTTTGGAGCGCCACCACATTTAATGGGTGTATTGGGGTGAGAAAAAACACCTGCTACCTTTTGGCCAGACTTTGCTTTGGCAACAAATTCTTGAAGCACACCCCATGTCTTGAGCGCACCTTGAGGGGTATAAATAGACCCGATGCCTTCCGTCCCAATCATCTCCTTGGTTAGCCCATCAATGGTCTCATAATGCAGTTGCAACCCCGTGGCCACTACTAAAAAATCATAGCGGATTTGACCGTTAGCGGTTGTTTCTACGGTGTTGTTTTCGGGATCAAAGGAAACCACACTGTCTTTTATCCACTTCACCTCTTTGGGCAAAAAGTCCTCCGTTTGGGCCACAATATCTTCGAGTTTGTAAATCCCCGTAGCCACAAAGGTTTGGCCAGGCTGGTATGTCACACTCTGAGGATTTGGCTCAATAAGGGTAATATCTGGGGAAGAAATCTTTTTTACCAAGGCATTGGCAAGAGAACACCCCGCCGCCCCGCCGCCAACGATGAGGATTTTTCCAGTGACACTGCTTGCCGTTGCCGAGGTTGCACCCACCGATGCGCTCGGGTTTAGCAAAAAAGCCGCAGAACTCAGGCCCGCGAGTTTCAGCGCATCTCTGCGCGATAATCCATGCTGTTTTAGCTCTGTGTCTAACACGTCACAAAGCGCGTCTAGCTCTCTTTTCTCCATGATTTCTCCTTGTTCTGTTTTGGGACAAAGAGAAGCATAGCACGCGAGATTTTAGGTACAGCTTAAAATTTGCTTTATAAGTAACTGAGGTGTTACTAATCCGCGATAACTGTTCTTTTGAACAGTAAAGACAATATCAATCACATTTCCTTTTCGTGCGGGTGTGTCAAAATTAAAAAAAAGGGATTCCAAGGTTCTTGTAGGGGTTTGTAAAATCAACTTAAGATGGTTGTGTTCTTTGCCAATCGTGCGATCAATTTTTACCTCAATTCCTCGAATCAAAAACGAAGGGCGCGGGTTTTTTTGGCCATAAGGCTCATAAAATTCTAAAATCTCTAAAAGTTCAAAATCGATTTCATCAGGGTCAACCTCCCCAAGAACATCCTCATTCATGCCAAGTTCATGGTGTGCAATGTCTTTACATGTAAGCTCTAGGGCTTGCTTGAATGCAGGCAAATTTTCTGGGGCAATCGCCATCCCAGCCGCACCCTTATGCCCGCCAAAACCCAATAAAAACCCCTCATGCTGAGCAATAATCGACAAAATATCCACCCGACCCACACTTCTTGCACTTCCTTTGGCACGCTCGCCATCCACCGAAAATACCAACGCGGGCTTATGAAAACGCTTTGCCAAACGCGAAGCCACAATCCCAATCACCCCCTCGTGCCACGCTTCACCCCATACCACAATAACGTGCTCATCTTCTTTGATCGCACGCAATGAAGACTCAAAGAGTTGCTGTTCTTCCTCTTTGCGCAAATTATTAAACGCGACAATTTCCTCCAAAAGCTCCGTGGCAACCTTTACAGATGAAGACTTTAAAAACCGATACGACACCATCGCATCATCCATGCGCCCCGAACTGTTAATCAAAGGCGCGAGCAAAAAAGAGATGTCGTCGCTTTCAAATTGCTCTTTTTTAAAAAAAGAGCGCACCGCCTCAAAGGCGGGCCTAGAAGAGCGGTTGAGCTCACAAATCCCTTTCTTTACCATAGTGCGGTTCATGTTTTTAAGCTCCATCATGTCCGCCATAATAGCAATGGCCAACAAATCAAGACATTTTCCCAAATCATACGCCACGCCGCACGCATCTTTAAGCGCAGCAACCAAATACCACGCCACTTGTGCGCCACAAATCTCACTGTGGGGAAAACTGCAATCTTCTTGTTTGGGGTTAATGATGGCATAGGCCTCAGGCAGGCCCTCTGTGGGGGTATGGTGGTCTGTAATGATGAGGTCAATCCCTTGACTAAGACAATACTGCGCGGCCTCATGAGCAGAAATTCCGTTATCGACGGTGATAATCAGTGTGGCGGCCAAGTCTTTAACAATTTTAGGATTTAGCCCGTATCCGTCCGTAAAACGGTTGGGGATTTTGAGGGTATAGGGCACCATAAGTGCGTCAAAAAACTCGCTTAGAATCACCGAAGAAACCACCCCATCCACATCATAATCGCCTACAATAGCAATGGGTTCTTTGGCTTCAATAGCCCGCTTAATACGCGCGGCGGCTTTGTCGATGTCTTTAAATTGATGGGGCGGGGGTATCATGGAGAGTTTGGTGCACACGTCCTCTTCAAACCGTGCCGCCAAAATCTCCGCAATCGCCTCCTTGGTGAGTTTCTCAGCCATGCCGCGTGGCTAGCGCCGCTTTGGCAAACCCTAAAATCGCTTTATTGGGATTTGTTAGCCGTGAAGTAAACTCAGGGTGAAATTGCACCCCAATAAACCACGGATGCCCTTCAAGCTCCACCGCTTCAATCAGCCCATCCGACTCGCCACTTACAGTAAGACCCGCTGCTTCAAAAGCACTTCGGTATTCAGGATTGGCTTCGTAGCGGTGGCGGTGGCGTTCTTTGATAGTGGGCTTGTCTTGGTATACTTCACGCAGCAAAGAGCCTTTTTTGGTTTGGCATTGGTAGGCCCCAAGACGCATTGTGCCCCCAAGAGGACTTTGATAGGTGCGCAACTGTTTTTGACCGCTGGTATCCAAAAAGGTGTCAATAAGGTAGATGATAGGATTTTTACATGTAGCGTTAAATTCTACCGAATTAGCATCTTCAATCTTGAGCACATTGCGTGCAAATTCAATCATCGCTAGCTGCATTCCAAGGCAAATCCCAAGGTAAGGAACCCCGTTTTCTCGCGCGTAACGAATGGCACGCATCTTGCCCTCGACCCCGCGCTCTCCAAACCCTCCGGGCACCAAAATACCGTCCACATCATCCAGCAGTCCCTTTTCGCCTTTTTCTTCCAATACTTCGCTATCAACCCACTTGATGGTAATCTTCGCATCTAAATGGGCTCCTGCATGAATAAGCGATTCGGTAAGGGATTTGTAGGATTCTTTTAAACCCAAATACTTGCCCACAAAAGCAATCACAATCTCATCCCTAGGAGCAATCACTCGCTTAACAAGCGTGTTCCACTCTTCCATATGGGGCTTGAGCTCGCCTAGGTCCAAAACTTCCGAAACAGGAGCAAGAATATTGTCTTTTAAAAAGTTTAGAGGAACTTGATAGATGGTTGGGGCATCCGCAGACTCAATCACGCTGTTACGCTCTACCCCACATGAAGAGGCTAGCTTATTACGAAGCTCTTTTGGCAAAGGGCGCTCCGCACGGCAAATGAGCATGTCTGGTGTAATACCGATGCGGCGCAACTCTTGTACGGAGTGTTGGGTAGGCTTAGTCTTCAGCTCACCCGCAACAGTGATGTAGGGAACAAGCGTCAAGTGAATGTTCATCGCATTTTTCTTGCCCACTTCGGAACGCAATTCGCGAATGGCCTCCAAAAAGGGGAGTCCTTCGATGTCGCCCACCGTACCGCCAATCTCTACAATCAAAATATCTTGTCCCTTGGCTGCCTCTTTCATACGTCTAGTGATTTCACCCACGATGTGTGGAATCACTTGAATGGTTTCCCCTAAATAATCCCCGCGCCGCTCTTTTTCGATGACGGTCGAATAAACTTTTCCCGTGGTAAAGTTGTTGGTTTGGTGCAAATCCACATCCAAAAAGCGCTCATAATGGCCCAAGTCAAGGTCCGTCTCCGCTCCATCGTCCGTAACAAAAACTTCCCCGTGTTCCAAGGGACTCATGGTGCCTGGATCCACGTTGATGTACGGGTCTGCTTTTAAAATACTCACTTTAAATCCAACATTTTTAAGCAACGTTGCAATACTCGCAGCAGCAATACCTTTGCCAAGAGAGCTTAAAACGCCGCCGGTGACAAAGATATATTTGGTAGGGGAGAGAGGCATGAATGTCCTTGTTTTTTTGGAGGTGATTATAGCCAATCTAAGGTTATAAAGGCTTTACATGTAAGACAAAGAGGTATGCTACAATGTCTTTCATAGTTTATTTCCTCAGGAGGACAACCATGCGTTTTTTAGCCCCTTTATTTTTATCTAGCCTCTCTTTGATGGCGAACACCGCCTTGCTTGAAATCTACACCAACAAAGCCTTTCTCACTCAACAATTTGAGGTAGGTAGTGGCGTCTTTGAAACCACACTTCCAGATTTTGTTCACAATGAAACCTTAAGTATTCGCACACCGTGCGCCACCAAAAACAAAACCATTGGTGAGCCCATTCAAGCAAACACGCCTTTGCAAAAAGAGATAGAAAACGCAACCCAAGCGCTCCAAACTGCGCAAGAAGAGCTTCTTGCCACACAGGCCAAAGAACGTCTTTTGGAGCGTGTCAGCTTCTCTAACAGCTCTTTTGGAGAATTGCAAAAAAATGCACAAGGGTTTACCGCCCTAGCCCTTGAAACATTGCGCGCCAAAGAAGCGCAGCAAAAGGCCGTTAATCTTGCTCAAGAAGCCCTCAACCGCCTCACCTCAAAACAAACAACAAGCAAGGCAAAACCTCTCTCTCTTTCCCTTACATGCACTGCACCAAGTGTGTTAGAGATTCGTTTTGAGCTCCCTAATCTTGAAGCCAAACGCGTCAATACGTTCACAGGAGAGAGCGCTCAAGACAAGCTTGCCATCACCCAATCGCTTTTCATCTCTCACACGCTTGGAGAAGACTTAACCAACATCGCCTTACGGCTTTATTCCTTTGCCCACAACCACGCCCTGGCACCCACGCCTTTTTATCCCTACTATGTGGGCTTGCCAGAAGCACTACCCATGATGCGCACCATGGCACTCAAATCCATGGGCGAATCCACCCAAGATGTCGCGGGCACACCCGTAGAACTTGAGAGCAAAGAGGTCTGGGAGGCCTCACCTGTGACACTACCCAGTGGAGAACACACACAGGTGATATTGCACCAACAGCAGGCATTTGCCCAGTATGGCATCGAAGTAGACGGCTATGGCACGGCGTTAGCATACATGCGTGCAACCTTTTCACCCCAAGTGAGCGTAGAGTCTGCCTTAACCCACTTTGTCCTTGATGGAATGCTATTGGGAGAGCGCAATACAGGCCAATTTCTCCCCGACCAACAAGCCCATGTTTACTTTGGAAAACACGATTTGATTGGAGTAGAGAAAAAACTGGTGCGCAACTTTACCACCGAATCGGGATTTGGTTCCACCAAAACCACCGAACGTGTTTGGCGATACACCCTCTCCAACCGCTCCTCCAAGACACAAGCCGTCGATTTTCTAGAAAGGCTTCCCCTTTCTAGTCATGAAAAAGTGGTGATTAAACGCTTAGGGGACGCACCCGACTCCCTAGATGCAGAAGGAAAGGTGCGCTGGAATTTTACATTAAAAGCTGGGGAACAACGCACCTTGGAATTTGGCTACACCCAAAGCGAGCCCATTCAAAAGTAGATAGACCTGCAGGGCTTTGACTAAAGCCCTGCACTCCATAAAGAAGAGACCCCGCCTACTACAAACTGCACCGCAATAGCCCCAACAATGAGGCCCATCAAACGGCTGATGATTTTTTGGCCCGTGATGCCCAAAAGCTTACGAATCTTCAAAGAATTACGAAAGGCAATGTAAGTTAAAAAAGCCACCACCAAAAATGCCAATGTTAAGGCCACAAGGTCGAGGTAACTTGTGGCGCTGGCTTTGAAAATGACAATAGTAGCAAAAATGCCAGGCCCAAAGGTAATGGGAATTCCCAGAGGGATGATGGCAAATTCATGGCTATGTTTGGCCTCTTCGCGCTCTTCAGGGGTTTGGTTTTTAGGCTCCAAACTCCCCTCAACCATCTTAATGGCCATAAGCAACAACACAAGCCCACCCATAACTTTTAGCGCGTCTAGCTCAATGCCAAAAAGATTGAGCACAAACTTTCCTGTGAGCAATACCACAAAAAAAGCGATGACGATGGTTAGCGTAGATTTTTTGGCGATGCCATTCATCTGTTCTTGCGTCGTAGAAGCAGGAAGCATGGAGAGTAAAATAGCACTGACCCCCAAGGGGTCAATGATGGCAAAAAGGGTAATGGTCTGCTGTAGAAACAGGGCGAAAAATTCGTTCACTCAAGCTCCGTCTTTAGCATGGCGCCGTTGCTAGCATTGGTGACAAGTTGGCGGTATTGTTTGAGCCACGAGCCTTTGACTGTTTGGACTTTTGGCGTAAAGTGCGCCTGACGGGTCTGAATTTCGATTTCGTCCAAATGGGCATGGATTTCATAACTATCCACATCAATTGTAATGGTATCCCCATTTTCTAGCAAGCCAATCAGACCGCCCTCAGCTGCCTCAGGACTCACGTGTCCGATGCTAAGCCCCCGCGTAGCCCCCGAAAAACGCCCGTCGGTAATGAGTGCCACATCTGCACCCAAGCCCATCCCCATAATGAGTGAAGTAGGGGAGAGCATCTCTTGCATCCCTGGCCCCCCGCGCGGACCCTCATAGCGAATCACAACCACATCTCCTGCCTTAACTTTCCCCCCAACAATGCCCGCAATAGCTTCTTTTTGAGAGTCAAAACAAACCGCTTTGCCCACAAAACGGCGCTCACCTGTAATGCCTGCGGTTTTAATAACACACCCCTCTTCAGCGATATTGCCAAATAAAATAGCCAAACCGCCCACTTTAGAGTAGGGCTTGTCGATGGGGTGAATCACTTCAGGATTAGTAATCACCGCGTCTTTGATACGCTCTCCCATAGTCTCGCCCGTCACAGTAAGATTATCAAGGTGCAACACCCCGTTGTCACGCTTGCTAATCTCTCTCATCACCGCGCTCACGCCACCGGCTTTGTGGATGTCTTCCATATGCACCGTGGAAAGAGAGGGGGCGATTTTAGCGATGTGCGAAACGTTTTTGCTGATGGTATTAATGTTTTCAATGCCAAAGTTCACGCCCGCTTCTCTGGCGATGGCCAGCATGTGCAAAACTGTATTAGAGCTACCGCCCATGGCCATGTCGATGGCAAAGGCGTTTTTGACCGCATTTTCGTTGAGAATATTTTTAAGCTTGAACCGCTCATCCAACGCAATCTCACACACGCGACGTGCCGCTTTACGGATGAGTTCTTCCCGTTCAGGGGTGAGAGCCAAGATAGTTCCATTGCCTGGCAATGCGATGCCCATGGCTTCCATGAGGGTATTCATAGAGTTGGCCGTAAACATGCCCGAACACGACCCGCCACTCGGACACGCGTTGCACTCGATGTCGTACAATTCTGCCTCGTCGATGTCCCCTTTGCTAAATTTGCCCACCGCTTCAAAGGCTGTGGTAAGGTCAATGGGTGTGCCGTCTTTTTTGTACCCTTTTTTCATGGGGCCGCCACTCACAAACACCGTAGGCACATTCACGCGCAGTGCGCCCATAATCATCCCAGGAACGATTTTGTCACAGTTTGGCATACAAATCATGGCGTCCAGCATGTGAGCATTCATTACCGTTTCGATAGAGTTGGCAATGAGTTCGCGGCTGGGCAAAGAGTAAAGCATCCCCTCATGCCCCATGGCGATGCCATCGTCCACGCCGATGGTGTTAAACTCAAAAGGCACACACCCACAAGCGCGGATTTCCTCTTTGATAATTTCGCTGTAATGATTGAGAAAAAAGTGCCCGGGAATGATTTCGATGAAGGAGTTAGCTACGCCGATAAAGGGTTTATCAAAATCTTCATCTTTTAGACCTGTTGCACGAAAAAGGCTTCGGTGTGGGGCACGATCGTACCCTTTTTTAACCATATCACTTCGCATGGGGTTTCCTTTGAGTGGTTGAGAATTAATGATCACATTATACCTTAAAGTAAAAAGCCTTTAAAAGCGCCCAATTATCTTTACTTTTAAAAAAACTTCTGCTATAATTTCGTCTCTTTTTACAGCGCGGGAATAGCTCAGTGGTAGAGCACAACCTTGCCAAGGTTGGGGTCGCGAGTTCGAACCTCGTTTCCCGCTCCATTTTTTTATACATGTAAAAGTCTGCCCGGGTGGCGAAATTGGTAGACGCAAGGGACTTAAAATCCCTCGAACATTATGTTTGTACCGGTTCAAGTCCGGTCTCGGGCACCACCAAATACAAAGGGCGGCATAGCCAAGTGGTAAGGCAGGAGCCTGCAAAGCTCTCATCCCCGGTTCGAATCCGGGTGTCGCCTCCAGTCCTTTTTAACGAACACAAGGAGTTCACATGCGTGCTCTTTTGATTGTTATAATGAGTCTTTTTTTTGCAGGATGCGCCACATGGCAAGGCATCAAGCAAGATTCTAGTGATGCGGCGGAGTGGTCTAAAGAAAAGGTCAACAAAGGCGCAACCTACGTTAAAGAAAAAACCGAATAACCTTCGGTTATACACCGGGAGATGGCTGAGTGGTCGATAGCGGCGGTCTTGAAAACCGTTGAGGGTAACACCTCCGGGGGTTCGAATCCCTCTCTCCCGGCCACCTTTTAACTTTATAAGACAACACCCTCCTTAAACCCAACAAGTGATTCTATGAATGTCCTTAATGCTCCCACTCCTTCTGTTTTTTTCCGTTATGCTTCTTTTTCTGTATTGGGAATGCTTGCTATTACCTCCGCAGGGATTATTGATGGGTATTTTGTGGGCAATTATGTGGGAGCTGAAGGACTAGCAGCGATTAACATCGTTTTGCCTATTTTTTCTTTACTTGTAGGACTTTCGCTCATGTTGGCCATCGGCGGCAGTGTAGTTAGTGGCAAATTCCTTGCCCAAAACAATACCCTCTTGGCTTCTATTATGCTTAGTAAGACGGTGCTAAGTGCTGCATTGGTGGCTATTTTGCTCTGCACTCTTTTGGGCACTTGGCTCACACCTCTTTTACTCTTTTTGGGCGCTAATGCGGACCTATTGCCTCTCTCAAAAGCCTATATAGGGCTCTTGTTGTTCTTTTTACCATTTTTGATGGTAGGCATTACCTTGGACCACTTCACACGCACAGACAATCGGCCCTCTTTGGCTTTTTATGCGCTTCTTGCAAGCTCTGTGCTTAATATTATTTTGGATTGGCTCTTGGTTGTTCACCTTGATTATGGTCTTCAAGGCGCAGCTTTTGCAACAGGATTTTCACATTTGCTCTTAGTGGCTATTTTGCTTCCCGTTTTCATAAGGCGCACCAGCGGACTTAGATTTGTAAAACCTTTTGGTGCCAATACTAATGTCTTCAGGGCAGCTTATAATGGGCTTTCTGAATTTGTTAATGAATCCTCTATCGCCATCACGACGCTACTTTTCAACCTTGCCATGCTGCACCATTTTGACACCGCTGGCGTAGCGGCATTTTCAGTCATTACTTATTTGCTATGGATTGGACTGATGGCTATTTTTGGGGTTTGCGATGCGCTTCAGCCTCTGGTGAGTAAAAATTATGGCGCCAGACACCCCAAGCGTATTGAAGCATTTTTGCGCCTAGGGGGCGCTACGGTACTTGGCATTGGACTTATATTTAGCCTCTTTCTTATAGCTATTCCCGAATACCTTACGGCTTTATTTTTAAACAAAAGAGGTATAGAGGCACACGCCATTGCCCTAGAGTTTGCCTTATTTATTTGGCCTATTTTTTTATTTAATGGGTTTAACTTATTGGTTTCGGCGTACTTTACAGCCATTCAAAAGCCCCGTAAATCTACTACCATTGCCTTTTTACGCAGCCTTGTTTTTCCATTAATTTTTATTCTAGCACTTCCAAAAACCTTTGGCGTCACTGGCATCTTTATCGCCCTGCCTCTTGCGGAATTTTGTACGTTTTTTATTGCGCTATTTTTACTGCTTCGTCACACACCTAAAAAGGTCCTTGAGGCTAAAGCTTAAACACATTAATCTCTTCTTCAAGCTCTTTGGAGGCGTGATTTAATGTCTCCACGATGCCGCGAATCTCTGTGGCCATTTGATTATTTTGGTATGCAATTTTCGTTGCCACCACCACCTCTTCACTCAACTGGGAAATGCTCGCGACCGCGTCGTCTGTTTTTTCCCGAACGCCCTTGGTTGCAGTAAGCCCTTCAAGGGTTTTCACCTTTGTTGTCTCGGCCAGAACGCCCACAGCCTGAGCCTCTTTAGTCAGGGTATGAATATGCTTAGTGTTCATTTGAATATGTTCATTTGTGTCATTTACCCCCTGAACCACAATGCCAATAGTCACATCAATTTCGGAGAGTGACTTTTTAGTCCGTTCAGCCAATTTGCGCACTTCGTCGGCTACTACAGCAAACCCTCGGCCGTGCTCCCCTGCACGAGCAGCTTCAATAGCTGCATTTAGGGCCAGCAGATTGGTCTGCTCGGCGATGTCAGAAATCATCTCCAAAACACTCTTAATCTGCTCAGTTTGCTCTGCGAGGTGATGCATTTTTTGAGAAACTTCGCCTTCATCTTCACTCACTCGCATAATGCCTTCTACGACGGTATTTAGGATTTGAATCATCTCTTCCAAGCTGCGATAATCATCTTCCATAATCACAGCACTTTGTTCTGCGAGCTGTTTCGATTCTTGGAGCTTGCCGCGCACTTCTTTTGTTAACACTTCAACTTTTCCAGAAAGGGCATCTTGCTGTGTGGCCATTTGGTTCATTTGCTCTACTGTTTGACGCATAGAGAGACTCGACTCCAGTGCGTGGCCTGTAGAGACTTTTGCTTTTGAGAGCGCTCGGCGAAGGTTTGCCAACAAGGTATTGATATTTTCACACGTCTGGCCCAATTCGTCTTTGCCCCCTTTCCACTCTAGCTGGCGTAAATCCAAATTATTAGCACTTTGCGCGATGGCACGTGTCATAAAATTGATGTTTTTTACCAAATACCGCGTAATGGCACTCAGCAGACCTGTTGTTCCTAAAAAAGCCAAAAGGGCAAAAGCAATATTGATGTAAATAATCTGACTTAAGCGCGCAGAAATATGTTCTTTGGTGTCCAAAACACGCGTAGTCGCAATACTTGAGAGGGTCTTAAGATGTTCCATCACCTTGTGAAAATCCTCTTCAATCATAATCGCCACAATACCCATCTCATCTGCATCATCCAAGCGGTATGCCTCCTCAATCATGCCAAGATATTTCTTGTTAAACGCCTCATAATCACGCTCTAAGGCTTCTAGCATCTTTTGTGCGCGCACATCTTCGTAAAAAGGATCTTTCTTAGCCGCCTTAAAATACATATCCATTGCTTTTTGGCTCTCATCAAGACGCGTTTTCGCTTGTCCTGTAGGAAGAAACTGTCCAATCACATACACCAAATCCCCCAAAACAGACTCAAAGGCATTGTTAGCATGTTCGATTTTCTGGGAAGGCACCATACTACCCTCGTAAATTTCTTGCAACGACTTCTCTCCGATAAGGGCACTGTAAACACTCAAGGAAGAAAGCGCTCCTACACCAAGTACAGAAAGGATAGAAATGGTAATGAGTTTTGTTGAAATATGAACACGGCTAATAAAGTTCCGCATAAGGGTCCTTTTTGACGAATTAAAAGCCACTCAGTATACTTGTAGTAAAATAAAGTTTACTTTAACTCTGGCTCTTTTACGTCATTTTTACCCTTTACATGTAAGAATACAGCCAAAACAGTTACATGTAAGGAGAAAGTGTGATTCCTAAGCGTTATGAGTTTTTGCTTTTTGCTTTTTTTATGAGTCTGTTTATGTCTTTTTTGATGTCAGGGGTCATTACATTGATTAACATAGGAGCGGTAGAAGGGTTTTTACTGCTGTGGTTTTTGGCTTTTGTTAAGGCTTTTCTTGTTGCTTTTCCCACAATCTTGGTAGTGGTGCCACAGGTGCGAAAACTTGTAGGATTGCTTATTGAAAAAAACTGAAGGGGCCTTGGCCCCTTCAGAAAAGAGTCCACACACAAACTCTTTAAGCCCACACACACGCATAAGGCTTAAAGCAAAATGTACCCAGTAGTGACTTAAATAGTAATAAAATATTTACTTTACTACCATTTTGTTAAAGTAAAACTGACATTACGATGCTTATTGTTCCAAAGGCCAAGAGCGTTTGGCCTGTGATTAATGTAGACATTAACTCCACATCGCCACCCATTTGACGTGCCAAAATGTATGCCGCTGCCGCTGTTGGCATGGCGGCAAATAAAACCACAATGTCACGCATGAGCCCCTCTAATCCCACAACATAGCAAGCGCCTGCCATCATCAAAGGAAGCACAACAAGTTTTCCCACAGAGGAAATCCAAAAATCAGGCTTGAACGTCCCCAAAGAGCGAAACCGAAGCCCCACCCCAATGGAAAGCAATCCCAAAGGAATCCCCGGAGCGCCCAAAAGCGCCATAATCGGCTCAAGCACAAAAGGAAGGCCGATGGTGCTAAAATTCAAAAACCCGCCTAGCAAACAGGCCAAAATCAAAGGATTGGTCACGATGGACCTGCCCAAGCTCTTGAAAGAAAAGCGCCCTTCATTGACATAAAGCCCAAAAGTGCTCACCGAAAGAACATTGATAGAAGGAATCACAAAGGTAATTAAAAATGCCGCAAGCACAATCCCCTCATCCCCATAAAGGGCATCTATAAGTGCCAAATACACATACGTGTTGTAGCGAATAACCCCTTGGTAGACTGAAGAGTACACGGGGCCTGAGAATTTTATGAAAAACTGCAACACCATGAGTACAACACTCATGAGAACCAAAACACCAAGGACCACCTTAACCATCACTGCCGCGTCGGTGGCATTTTCAAGACTAGCCGTTGCGAGACGATGCACCAAAAGTGCGGGAATAAGCACATAATAGGTCAGCTTATCCAGCAGTGGCCAAAACCCTTCCGCAGGAAAATGCAACCGCTTGAGGCCATAGCCAATAAAAATCAAAGCAAAAATAGGAGAAAGCGCGGTAAATAAGGTCATCATTAGGCATGCTCGCGACAGAAGAATTTAAAAAGGAGAATTGTAACATACGTAAGGAGAAAAGAGGGGCGGGCGACCCCATCTTTTCTTGACAGAACGAGGGCAATCGTTGCGGCATTGAAATAATACGCTTTTTTGGAAACAAAGTAGTTACAAGAACTGATTAAATTTTAGACAATTTCCTAACTGGGGGATATTCATGCAGACGCTAACCCTCTCTTCAAACCATTTTCTTGACAATTTTGTACTGGGTGCCGAATTTGCTGCACATGCTGGCATCTCTGGCAATGCTTACCGCTACTGGAAAAATGGGGTCGCTGCCAAATTTGAAGGCTCGCGTACGGTTTTTTTACGCAAAGATACTATTCCCGCCAAACACACAAAAGCCCTAACACGTTGCACCTGTCTTGACGGACTTGTTCTCTCTCAAGCCTTTTGTGCTTTCACAGGCCTGGCTAGCTCACACCTCACCCAAAGTAACGGTTCAAAGCTCTATGAAAAACTTCACGTCAACACCCTCATGGGTATAAAATTTGTCAATCTCAAACGCTTTTATGACGATTTGGGATTAGCCTATCATTATAATATTTATATTGAAAAGTGCCATTTTTTCGCCCCTTCACCCCTTGAAAAAAAAATCAAACTTACTGATACCTTGTGTGTTGGATATTATTAGGGCATATTTGCAACAACGTTCACCGGTGAAAAAAGAGTGAAAAAGTCTTTACAAGTAAAGAAAAGCAGGCCTGCCAGAAAATCTATTTTGCAAGCGTTGTATTAAAAGGTTTTCTAAGCAAGAGTTGGCTATAGTTCGCATCTCATAGTCGGGGTGTGGCGCAGTCTGGTTAGCGTGCTACCTTGGGGTGGTAGAGGCCGTGGGTTCGAATCCCGCCACTCCGACCATGTTTTCTTCTTCTTAAAACTTCATTGAAACGCATGGTAAATACTCGAAGCAAGTATAGAGACTAAAAACACAACGCCTATTATTAGCCTTATATAAAATCGTCGGTATCTAGGATCTAATGCCATCATAACTCCCTATATGTAATATCGTTTTTCAGTATCATACCAAACTTTGCAAGCCTTTCAATTTTCTTGACTTTTGACAATTCTTTCGTCGTTTCTTTTTGCTAACATTCTCTTCAGTTTATCTCACTTCTTCTCCTGTGGGCTAAATCTAGGGACACACTATGCGTTTGTTTTGGGATTCTTGGTCGTTGCCACACACCTCGCCCAAGAACAGGAAGTGCCAACAAGACATACCTGACACTATGTCCACTCCTACACACACTAACGGCACTTCCTCTTCCCCAAAACAAATGTGCTTTTTCTTCCTCTGCCTTTGTTTTTAACGTCCATATAAGCACAAGTGAGATAAAATTGCCGTCCGCTTATCCTGTAGAGAGGTGTCCGAGCGGTTGAAGGAGCACGCCTGGAACGCGTGTGTGGGGCAACTCACCGTGGGTTCGAATCCCATCCTCTCTGCCATTATATACCCCAGCCTTCCAAAATGCATTGGTAAAATACTCAAAACACAACACCTCCCACATCACTACAAAAAAACATCCTAAAAACACTTATGCCTGTATTGTTGTTTTGCTTTTTCCCTTAGAATAACCTTTTTTCACATAAGTGTTACTTTTTTTAAGTTTTTTTACATTAAAGTAATGCCATTGCAAACAAGTAGGAAAGCCAACATCATGAAACCAAAACAAAAGCTCTTTAAGCATGTTTACATGTATGGGGCGCTTCTCTTTTTTATTTTTATACTTTCTTTTATTGTTATCAATTTTACACAGCACTATCTTAACTTTAAACACACTTCCCAAAAAACCCAGCAAGACTATTTTGCCAACCAACACTACCTTCTTTCTTGGAAAGTTGGGCATTTTATTGAACGTATCCAAAACCGGCAACGCGACACCAAAAATCAAATCCATCGTCTCCTCCAAGAGGAAGTTCACAAGGCCCACGCCCTAGCAAGCAACCTTTACGCTACCTACCAACACTCCCTGCCAAAAGAAACTTTGCAAGAACTGATTGCCGAAGCATTACGTCCTGTGCGCTACATGGAGGACACTGGGTATTTTTTTATCATAAGCGAAGACGGCGCCAAAATTCTTTTTCCCAATAAGCCCGAACAAGAAGGTGCGAACTACTTCCACGAGGCAAATGCGCACAAGCGCAATGTTTTTGGAGCATTAATGACAATTGGACAAACAACGAAAGAGGGGTTTTACAGCTACCAATGGGAAAAACCAAACAGCGACAAAGCCCTCTTTGACAAAACCTCTTACGTTAAATACTTTGAGCCTTACGGCTGGATTATTGGGACAGGTGTCTACACTGACGACATCACTGCAACACTCCAGCAAAGCATTCTTTCTGAGATTGATGGTATGAACTTTGATGCTTTTGAGGAAAATTATTTGTTTGTAGGGCAATGGGATGGCACCGCCCTTACCCATCCAGCCAAAGGAAAAAACATGCTCGATGTGCAAGACGTTAATGGCAAATACGTCGTCCGAGCACTCATCGAAAAAGCCAAAGAAGGTGGTGGATTTATAGAATACGTAATGCCAGACCTAGAGGACAAACGCACCCTCAATAAACTAAGTTACGTCCAAGCCATTCCCGAATGGCAATGGTATGTGGGTTCAGGGGTTTATACCGATGATATTCAAAAGCAGATTGATTTTGAATATGCTAACTTGAAGCATGCCTTTGGCATTTGGCTGCTTGGGTCGCTCTTTTTATTTGGCATAGTAGCACTGGTAATGGCACTGTTTTATCGGCGTTTTAGCCACCGTTTAAAAATGGACTTTGATGCTTTTTTTGCCTTTTTTGACTCTTTGGCCCACTACAATTACCCTATCAACAAATCCCAGCTGAGGTTTTTAGAATTTGATGCTCTTGCCACCAGCGCCAATGCGATGCTTATGGAAAAATTGGATTTAGAAAAAAAACTGGCCCACTTAGCCCATCACGATGCCCTCACTTCGCTCCCCAATCGAACCCTTTTAAACGATCGCATTGAACGCGCCATTGCTGCTTGCAAGAGAGAAAAGCGTCTGATGGCACTTTGTTTTATCGACTTGGACAATTTTAAAAAAATCAACGATAGCTTCGGCCACTCCTATGGCGATGCTGCCTTGTTGCAAGTGGTCGAACGGGTACGTGGTATTTTGCGTGAAACCGATACAATGGCACGCCTTGGTGGCGATGAGTTTGTCCTTGTTTTAGAAAATCTTGAACACAAACAAGATGCTGCTCGCATTTTGGAAAAAGTACAAAAAACCTTTGAAACAGCCTTTATGATACACCGCCAAACTTTCTTTCTTACTTCTAGTATCGGGGTGAGCTTTTACCCCAAAGATGGTGAAAACGGCGAGATACTTTTAAAAAATGCCGACCTTGCCATGTATAAAGCAAAGGCGAGTGGCAAAAATAACTTTTGTTTTTACGAACGCGCCCTATCAAGCGCTTCCTTGGAAATACTGACCATTGAAAATGAACTCAAATCTGCCATTGTCAAGGAGGAGTTTGAAGTGTATTACCAGCCTCAAATTCACCTTCAAACAGGAAAATGCACAGGCTTTGAAGCTTTATTGCGTTGGAACCACCCCCAACAAGGCGTGCTAAGTCCCAACCGTTTTATCGCTTATGCGGAAGAGTCGCGCATGATTTTACCTATTGGGGCTTTTGTCCTCAAACAAGCCTGCCTTGACTTGGTGACTTTACAAAAAACGTTGGGCTTCAAAGGAAGAGTCTCTGTTAATGTTTCAGGTATTCAACTCGAACACGATGATTTCGTAAATACACTAGAGCATGTTTTAGCCCAAACAGGCATCAACCCAGACGCTCTTGAGCTAGAGATTACGGAGTCTGTTTTCATGAAAGATGCTTTGCGTTGGATTGCTATCTTGGACAACATCCGTGCCTTGGGTGTGAAAATTGCCATTGATGATTTTGGCACAGGGTATTCTTCTCTAAGCTATTTGCGTCGCCTTCCTGTGGATAAGCTCAAAATCGACATCTCTTTTGTGCGCGATTTACCCGAGCACAAAGATGCCAGAGCCATTGCTAAAGCCATTATCGTTTTAGCCAAAAGCATGCAAATGACAACCTTGGCTGAGGGCATCGAAACCCCTGAACAAGCTGAGTTTTTAATCCAAGAAGGGTGCAGCGAAGGTCAAGGTTTTTACTACCAAAAAGGGATGAATTTCTCCACCCTTAACACGTGGCTTATAGCCAACAGTAGGTGATTCAACCCTTTACATGTAAAGACATTTAACCTCCATTTACCTCTTTTTTGCTATACTATCTCTTCGTAAAATTTATCATTTACACTAGGAGTAAACATGGCGTTGTACGACAGAGACTACATCCAAAACCAAGCCGCTGGAGGCTACGGTGAAAGTGCTGCACAGGCGCAAACAAGACTTTCGGTCTTTATTAAGCAAACCTATCAGCTTTTTGCCGCTTCCTTGCTTGCCGCAAGCGCTGGGGCGTATGTGGGCATTGGAATGGCCCCTGCCATCGCAGCGTGGTTTTGGCCCCTTGTGATTTTAGAGTTTGTCTGCTTGTTTGGACTGTATGCTGCCAAACGCAAAGCAGGACTTAACCTTGCCCTTTTATTTGGGTTTACCTTTTTAAGTGGCTTAACACTTACTCCGTTACTCTCCAATATCCTTGGCATGCCAGGTGGAGCGGGTATTGTGGCGAACGCGTTTGCGCTCACTACGGTTGCTTTTGGTGGACTTTCCGTATTTGCGATGAATACAAAACGTGATTTTAGTGCTATGGGCAAAATGCTCTTTATTGCGCTTATTATCATGATCGTAGCATCCTTGTTTAACATCTTTCTTGGTAGCCCAGTGTTTCAACTTGCTATCGCCAGTGGCGGGGCTTTGCTTTTTAGCGGGTTCATTTTGTACGACACGCAAAACATCATCAAAGGTGCGTATGAAACTCCGATTGAGGGTGCTATTGCGTTGTATTTAGATTTTTTAAACCTTTTTGTTTCTTTGCTTCAAATCTTTGGCATTCTTGGAAACCGAGACTAAGCGTTGAAATCCCTTCCGGCGAATGTACTTCGCATTCTTGACGCCAACCTTAACCGCCTTCGGGAGGGGTTGCGCGTCTTAGAAGACATCCGCCGTTACGGGTTTGATGACCAACCCCTTGCATTCAAACTTAAAGCATTGCGCCACGAAGCCAGACTTCCTGATGGTTTTGCCTTACTTCACGCCCGCGATATTCAAAATGATGTCCTCAAAACCACCACTCACAGCGAAGCTTCGCGCGCTTCATTAGAGGGCATTGCCCTTGCCAACATCAAGCGTGCCCAAGAAAGCGCACGTGTTTTAGAAGAACTTTTAAAACTCGAAGACAGCGCTCAAGCGGAACGCTTTAAGCAGATTCGCTACGCCCTCTACGACATTGAAAAATCACTTTTTTAACCAATTTTTAGCTACTTTTAGATAAAATCACCCTTCATCCTAAGCTTACATCAAAAGGAAATAGTATTATGACCAGTCTTTTATTGGTTACCCAATTCGTTTTTACTGCAATTTTAACCGTTGCTGTCTTGTTGCAAAAAAGTTCATCCATTGGCCTTGGAGCTTACAGTGGAAGCAATGAGTCGCTTTTTGGCGCCAAAGGTCCTGCGGGATTTTTAGCAAAATTCACGTTTGCCATTGGCCTTCTCTTTGTGGTCAACACCCTTGCCCTTGGATATTTTTACAATACTGAGAAAAAAGACTCCATTGCTGAACAGATTCAAGGTATCGTTCCAAGCGCAATCCCCAGCACGCTTCCTCAGACCCAACAAGCACCCCAAGCGCCTAAGGCCGAATAGTCCTCATGCGCTTTTTATTTCTTTGGTTAGTGGTGTGGTGTGTGCAAAGTGTTGCGGATGCACATCTGTTTGTCTACCACCGCTTTGGTGATGACAGGCACCCCTCAACCAATATCCCCACCGAAAAACTTCGTGAACAATTTACCTACTTTAAAGAGCGCGGGTATAAAGTTGTTCCTCTTGAAGATGTTGTGCAGCGCATTCACGCTAAAGAGGCCATTCCTGACACATGGGTCGTACTGACCATTGACGATAATTACAAAAGCTTTTATGACAACGGTTTAGCGCTTTTTAAAGAATTTGGATACCCTTTTACGCTATTTGTTTACACAGGTGCCACCCAACGAGGCTATGGAGATTATGCAACGTGGGAACAGTTGCATGAGATTGGCAAATATGGGGAGCTTGCTTTTCACTCCCATGAACACCCAAACATGACCCAGCTTGATGATGACGCACTCAAAAAAGATTTTGAAACAGGTATGGCGCTTTTTGAAAAGCATCTGGGTAAAAAAGCACGCTATTTTAGCTACCCTTACGGCGAATACGATGAGCGCGTCAAAGCTATTGCCTCTTCTTACGATTTTGAGGCCATTATAAACCAAAACATGGGAGCCGTCTCCCATCAAAGCGATCTTCTCAATCTTGACCGCTCTGCCTTAGGCGAAAACTCCAACCTTGGAACCCTTCTTAGCTACCGTCATTTAAATGCCAAATGGTTGGCACCAAAAACCTATCCTAAAGATTCCAAACTAAACACGGTAGAAGTAGAAATTCAAGAGAAAACAAAGCAAGCAGGGCTCTATATCACTGGCCTTGGATGGCAAGAAATACCCGTAGAAGAAGGCATTATCCGTTATACTGTCGACCAAACACTCACCCATGACCGTACGCGACTCATTTTGAGTGTTGGAAAAAAAATTAGCACCCATATTCTCATAAAGGACCACTAATGTTAGAGGAAATTTTCTTCGAGCAAGAAGAACACGCGGCCAAAAGTATCGACGCCCTAAAACGTGACTTTGGAACCTTGCGCACCGGCAAAGTTTCGGTTAATATCCTTGACAATATTCAAGTTAATTACTACGGAACACCCACAGCACTCAACCAAGTTGCCACGGTGCTCGCCAGTGATGCCACCACCATTAGCATCACGCCATGGGAAAAAAACATGGTTAAAGAGATTGAGACATCTATTCGTGCGGCAAACATTGGTGTAAACCCTAACAATGACGGCGTAAGCATCAAGCTCTATTTTCCACCCATGACCGTAGAACAACGTCAAGACAACGTCAAAAAAGCCAAAGCCATGTGCGAAAAAGCCAAAGTGGCTATCCGCAACGTGCGCAAAGACGCCAATGACAAAATCAAAAAACTCGAAAAAGAGAAAGAGATTACCGAAGACGAATCAAAAAAAGCCCACGATGATGTGCAAAAAATCACGGACACTTATGTGGAAAAAGTAGACCAAGCCTTCAAAGAAAAAGAAGCTGAATTGCTAAAAGTATAACCATGAACCTCGAAGCACTTTACAAAGAAGCGGGCGCCTATCTTGAAGGGCATTTTCTCCTCAGCAGCGGCAACCACTCGCAATTTTACCTCCAAAGCGCCAAGGTATTGGAAGACCCCAAGCTTGCAGGCAAACTTGCCGAAGCTCTAGCACAACAAATTCATGACGCGGGCTTAGAGATCGACACGGTTTGCTCTCCGGCTTTGGGCGGAGTGCTCGCAGGCTATGAACTGGCGCGGGCTTTACATGTAAGGTTTATTTTCACTGAGCGCGTCAACGGTGCAATGCAACTGCGCCGCGGGTTTGACGTTGCGCCCAATGAGCGGATTTTAGTCTGTGAAGACATCATCACCACAGGAGGTTCCGCCCTAGAAGCGGCAGCTTGTGTGGAAGCATTGGGGGCTAAAGTGCTTGGTTTTGCGGCCTTAGCCAACCGAGGATTCTGCAAACGTGCGGGTAGCAAACTCCCTGCAAGCCCTACATGTAAACTTCCTGACGACGCGCCTTTTTTTGCTCTGGGGGACTTTACCTTTGATATTTATAGCCCAGAACAATGTCCTTTGTGTCAAGACGGCTCCTCTGCCATCAAACCCGGTAGCAGAGGAAACTAGTGCGTTGGCGCAACCTCAAGCAAGGCAAAAAAGCACCTCCTAAAGGGCCAAAGCCTTGCGCACCCCTTGCGCCTTGGCCTTCTCGCGTGAAAGCTTTTATCATCGATGTGTTTATGATCTACCTTCCTTTGCTGTACATTACAACCTACGGTATTTTGGGAAGCAAAGAAGCGTTTCAATCCAATCAATTCGCAATCTTTCTTGTGGTGCTTTTGTTCGGCGCGATTTTAGCACTCTTTCAAAGCCGCTCAGGCCAAAGCCCCGGCTACCGCTTGTACCGTTTGCGCCTTATCGACACGCGCACCCAAAAACCGCCCACTTTTTTCATGGCACTCGCGCGCTATGCTCTTTTTTTAGTAGCGGGTACTTCGCTGGTGGGCGTGATGCTTTCTCCTTTTCGCAAAGACGGCAAAAACCTCCACGACCTTCTTACCCCTACCCAACCTACTGCTGTTGCTTAAATGTTTTTTCGTATTTCTGGGTTTTTTTATTTTTACTTTTCCATCGTGGGTGTTTATGTCATTTTTCTACCCAAAATCCTTCAAACCCTAGGCTACACCAGTGCGCAAATTGGCCTTGTTTTTGCCATCGCACCTTTAACACGTTTTATCGTTCCTTTTTTCTTTCAAAAGTGGTTTTCCCTCACCCAGCAAGTATTCTACGGTGCATTGGGGCTTGCCCTCGTGAGCGCCTTGCTCTTTTATGTTACCTTGCCTCACGTGTGGTTATTTTTGATTCCCAACATGCTTTTTGGAGGAGCGCTTGGGCTTATTTTGCCCTTTATTGAAACCTACTCGTTGGAGTTTTTAGGCAAAGCACGCTTTGGAAAAGCACGGTTGTTTGGCTCTCTTGGGTTTATGATGGTGGGCATTGTGCTGGCCATGCTACTTGAAAACCCTTACATGGGCTTGCATTTTTTTCTTGCGGGAGTCTCTTTAATGGTCTGTTTTGGGCTACTCATTACCCTAAAAAATAGCCATTTCACTTCACCCAATACCGCACACGGCGGAAGCATTAACCTTAGGTCTCAGTTGGGCTTTTGGGTGAGTTTATTTTTGATGCAGGTGAGTTTTGGGGCATTTTATAATTTTTTTACCATCTACCAAACCGACTACGGCGTTAGCCTCACTGTGACGAGCTGGATGTGGGCCTTTGGGGTGATTTGTGAAATCGGGTTGTTTTATTTTCAAGGGCCCATTTTGCAAAAATACGGTCTTTTAGGGTTGGTGCAATTTTCTACTCTCATGACAGCGTTACGGTGGCTTATTTTATTTATCTTTCCAGGGTCTGTGGTGTTTGCTTTTATCTCTCAAGCCTTTCACGCCTTTAGTTTTGCCCTTCACCATACCGCAGCCTTTAGCTATTTGCACTCTGTTTACGCCAACCGTCGGCTGGCGGCGCAGTTTTACTATGGGTTTTCTTTTGGGCTAGGGGGCTTTACGGGTGCGCTGATTGCAGGGTGGGTGTACGGGCCTTATCTGTATTTGGTAGCAAGCGCCATAGCTTTTTTGGGGTTTTTAGCCTGCAGGTTTTTACCGCGCTAGCACGAAATTTTGAAAATACACGCCTTCTAGCTCAAGGCCAAGCTGTTGTCTCGCTTCTTGTTTAATGCGCTCTTTAAACTGCTCTTTTCCCTGAGGCGTGGCTAAAACGTCCCCATCTTCTGCTGATGCAATATGCAAGACCAATCGACGCAAAGGCTCTCTTAGTCTGTCTACTTCTGCTTTGGCGGCACGATTTCCTGCTTTAACCGCAATTTCTGCTTTTAAAAAACTGTAAGGCCCCTTGGAAAGATTAATCAAAATTTGGTCAAGACCCGTCTCCAAAGGATCGGTACTAATGCGTGCACTCGCGGGCTTTGCTCCCACGCCAAAACGCGGCCCTTCTTTGAAAAATGTCCCGTAAATCAAATAGGTCATGGCCATCACAATGACAACAACGAGAGCGATCTTGCCTACCTTATATCCACCCATACTTAGCTCCTTGAAACCTAGAGGCGTATTATAGCACGGGCCAAGTTAACTCCTCAAATAAAGACTCTTTTTATCCGCTTTTACCTATACTGTTGTAACATTATCACAAAGGAATCACTATGGCTCAAACTGCTCTCAAAGGATCTCCCGTTTCACTCGCAGGAACACAACTTAATGTTGGCGATCTTGCCCCTTCAGTCACCGTTATTGGAAAAGATTTAGGAGAAATCACTGTAGGTGGCAGCAAAGGCAAAAAGCAACTGCTTGTTGTTGTTCCTTCTCTTGATACCGCTGTGTGTGCCTCAGAAACGCGCAAATTTAACGTCGAAGCCGCCAAAACACCCGACACAGAAGTTACCATCGTCTCTATGGACCTTCCTTTTGCTATGGGGCGTTTTTGTACCACAGAGGGCATTGAAAATCTTGCCGTTGGCAGCGACTTTAGAAACAAAGCCTTTGCCTCTTCTTATGGAGTTTTACTCGCCGATGGGCCTTTAGCTGGCCTTACATGTAGAGCTGTTTTTGTGGTAGACGCTCAGGGTAAAATCACCTATAAAGAGATTGTTCCTGAAATCACCGCTGAACCCGATTACGAAGCTGCACTGGCAGCATTACGCTAACCTTTAGCCCGCTTCATGCGGGCTTTTAAGTCCTAATGCCTCCACAGTTCCATACATCAAAGCAAGCATTTGCGCGTGTTTTTCCACTGTTTTAAACGCGCCAAGAGGTTGGGAGAGTGCTGGCTCAAAGCTTGGCTTCCCATAAGAAAATCCCAGAAAAATATGCCCCGCAATAAAGCTTACATGTAAAGGTGTTTTTGCGTGATTTTTGAGTGCCAATAACCGCTCCATTATCACAGGAGAGAGAAGATAACGGGCTTCAATTTGATCCTCACTAAACACAACAAAAGCACGCTCAAAGTTAGGATTGTCCAACTTAACCAGCGCCCCGCGCCTATCAAGTCCCTGCACAAGCGTTCCAAAATCTCCCAATATTTTTTGAGCCACATCGGGCAAAACCCAGGTTTTTTTGTGAAAGAGCCTAGGAAAAGGTGCCATGAAAAAAAACCCTTCAAAAAGGGTATGGCGTGTGGATTTACCTTTGGTGTTTTTAGTGGTGTATGTTGCTTTGACATCGCTCCACGTCACCTCTACACCCGCGATGTTTCCCTTAACCAAATCGTCTCCACCGTAGGTGTCAAAATCCCGTGTAAAAAACGCCGCTTGTCTAAACATGTGAGGGCTCATGTGGCCTTGTGGCGCATAAGAAAGCCCCAAATACTCGACCATGCGGCCGATGAGATGCTCCTTAAAAAGCCCACAAAAGGTGCGTGTGAGGTGTTTTTCGTGCAACATGCACCCCGCGCTCCCAAGCGTCAAAGCAAAAAAGAGCGCAAAAAGGTGTTCTTCTTTAAAAAGGGTGTTGACAAAGACCAAAAACAGCAACCCCGCCCCAAGTGCCCAATAGACCCTGGAGCTCTTAACCCGCGCGTAAGCCTCAAGACGCTGCGTTTCTAAAAAAGAGATTTCTTCTTTCAGTGTCGTGTAAAAATAATCAAGTAATGCGCCGTACATGGTCACGTACGAGGGGTTTGGCGCTCATGCGTTTGAGCTTCAAATAGCTGTTTGCGCCTATACCCCAACACCTGTGCCAAAAATTTTGCAGGAACCATCTCTATGGCGTTGTTGTAATCTGTGACGCTTTGATTGTATGCCCGACGTGCGGCGCTAATGTATTCTTCTGTATCCGCTAGGGTGCGTTGCAATTGCAAGACGTTGGCATTAGCCGTAAGCTCAGGGTACGCTTCCACCTTTACATGTAAGGCGTCAAGGGCGCGGGTGAGTTGGGCGTGAATGGGAAGAAGTGTTTCGGGAGTATGCGCACGCATGCCCGCTTCGCGAAGGTGCGTCAAATGCTCTAGTAAAACGCGTTCGTGGGAAAGGGCTTGTTGGGAAAGGGCGACGAGATTAGGGATGAGGTCGTAGCGTTTTTTAAGCTGCACCTCAAGCCCTGCAAAGATATTATCAACCTGATTGCGTCGCCCTACTAAAAAATTATAAAAAAGAATAACCACCAGTGCAAAGAAGCCAAAAACAATGGCAAAGCTTTGCACAGTGCTGACTTACTTGGCGTTACGTGCCAAACGTTTTCGCACGGTCGGGTCAAGGTAACGCTTACGCACCCGAATGCTCTTGGGTGTAACCTCTACCAACTCATCTTCCTCAATCCACTCTAACGCACGCTCAAGGTTCAAAAGACGGGGTGGCACAAGTTTAATGGCATCATCTGCCCCTGAAGAGCGCACGTTGGAGAGCTGCTTACCTTTGATGGGATTGACATCCAAATCATTAGGGCGTGAATGCTCACCAATAATCATGCCCGTGTACACTTTGGTTTGGGGCCCGCAAAAAAGAATACCGCGCTCTTGCAGGTTAAAGAGCGAATACCCCAACGCTTCACCGTTTTCCATAGAAACAAGAGCACCGTTGGTGCGGTGTTCTACGCCACCAATGTAAGGGCGAAATTCCAAAAATGAATGGTTCATGATGCCCTCGCCCTTGGTGTCGGTAAGAAACTGACTACGAAAGCCGATAAGCCCGCGTGCAGGGATTTCAAACTCAATGCGCGTTTGGCCATCACCCGTGGGATTCATGGCTGTCATTTCTGCCTTGCGTTTGCCAAGTTTTTCAATCACAGCGCCAGTGAATTCATCAGGAACATCTACTACTAAATGCTCATAAGGCTCCATTTTGACGCCTTCTTCTTCTTTAATAATAACTTCAGGACGGCCAAGAGTCATCTCAAAGCCCTCGCGACGCATGTTTTCTGCCAAAATCGTAATCTGAAGTTCACCACGGCCTGAGACTTTAAAGCGTCCCTCTCCGATAGACTCATACCGCATGGCGATGTTGGTTTTCATCTCCGCCTCAAGACGTTCAGAAAGTTTGTTGGAAGTAACGTGTTTTCCCTCTAGTCCTGCAAGAGGCGAGTCATTGACCCCAAATACAACGGTCAAGGTAGGTTCTTCGATGTGCAACGGGTCAAGGGGCATGGGGTTATTGGGGTCTACAATACTGTCGCCTACGTCCAAGGTTTCAAAACCTGCAATAGCAATGATGTCTCCTGAGTGAGCCTCTTCAATGTCTGTGCGCACTAAACCTAAAAAGCCAATAAGCTTACTGATACGGCCACTGACGCGTTCCCCATCGGCTTTGGCGAGCATCACAGTTTGGTTTTTTTTGACCGTTCCGTTAAAAATCCGCGCGATTCCAATCTTGCCGACGTAGTTGTCATAATCCAGCGTAAACACTTGAAGTTGCAAAGGATTGTCGATACTGCCTGTGGGTGCAGGAACATGCTCTAAAATCGCTTCGAACAAGGGAATCATGTTTTCACTAGGGTCATCCATGTGGTGTTTGGCGTAGCCGTTGATGGCCGCAGCGTACACCACAGGGAATTCCAGCTGTGCATCGTTAGCATCCAACGCGACAAAAAGGTCAAAAATTTCGTTAATGACGCGGTCTGGGTCTGCGGCGGGCTTGTCGATTTTGTTAATCACAACGATGGGGCGAAGTCCCAATGAGAGGGCTTTTTTTACCACAAACTTGGTTTGAGGCATAACGCCCTCTTGGGCATCCACAAGCAACAGTACGCCATCGACCATTTTAAGCACGCGCTCCACTTCCCCGCCAAAGTCGGCGTGGCCTGGGGTGTCGATGATGTTAATTTTGGCGTCTTTGTAATGAATCGCAGTATTTTTGGCAAGAATGGTAATGCCGCGCTCTTTTTCAATGGCATTGGAGTCCATTACGCGCTCATCCACCGCTTGGTGTGCTGAAAAAGTACCTGATTGTTTTAAAAGTTCGTCCACAAGGGTGGTTTTGCCGTGGTCAACGTGCGCGATAACGGCGATGTTACGTAAATTTCTCAAAAAATGCTCCTGATAAAAGTAGGGTGCTTATTATAGCGAAAAATTCTTTTTTAAGGATTACGTAGCCAAAACCCTTTACATGTAAGGGTTTTGGCATCAATAGGAACAGTTATTGCTAGAAGAGAAGATGATTTTCCATGAAAGGCCAATGGCATGCAACAAGCACTCTCATTAGATACGCCAAAAACAGCCATCCTTACCAAAGAAAAGCTCGCTAAAATTACGGGTGATTTAAAAGATAAGGGTGAAAGCAAAGGGACAGATTTTTTAGCCATGATGCTCTCGCAGTTGGCAAATTCTGGTACAAAAACAGCTGCAAGTATTGCCATTTTGCCCAAGAATACTGCGCCAGAAACCCCCATAAGCGTAAAAACACCGCTAGAAACCGTAGAAGCCATCAGTGAAGAAAAAGCTACTTTTGCTCAACTTTTACACCTTATTGAAACCATAAACGGGGGAGAAAAAACTCTAAAATTTCCCAAACTCACTCAAAAATTAGAAGCCATGCTTGCCCAAGAAGGGGTAATAAAAGAGCTCAAAGAGGTAAAATCTCTTCATGATGTCATGAAGCTTAGCCAAAAATATGATTTAGGGTTAGAGAAAATCACTCTCTCTTCCAAGGAGTTCAAAACATTTGAAACACTCTTTCCCAAACTCACTCAAAATAATTTTTTTGAACCCAAACAAGAGACTATAGCCAGTGAAACTTTACTCAAAAGCAAACAGACGGACAACTCTTCCCTTGCTTCAAAGAAAGAAGAAAACACAACACTTAAAGACCTTTTGCGTACCTTTGAAAACAAAAAAGAAGCCAAGGTTGATTCCAAAGGTGAACTAAAAACCGAAACAAAGGTTGACACCAAAAGTGAACTAAAAGGTGAAATCAAACCTGAGCTAAAAACCGACCCCAAAGTAGAACCTAAAGCCCAAATTATTATTGAAGATAAAAAAGAGGTAAAGAAAGAGGTAAAGGTTGCTCCTAAAGAAACACCCGCTTTGGCTGAAAAAGTAGCCATAGAGCCCAAGCAAACCCCAAAAACAACCACACTCCAAGAAACACGTGTGGAACCTGCAAAAATTCAGCCCGTTTCCCCTCAGCCTGCAGAAACTAAAGAAATCACACCTTCTACCCAAGCCTCCAAAGCGGCGGCACTTAGAACCTTAGGTGAACTTAGCCAAGGGGAAACAAGGGGTCAAGAAAGGGAGACTTCAAGCCAAGAAGGGGAGACTAAACACCAAAACACCTTTAGTAAAGAAGTCGGCAAACAAGACCAAGGCTCCCTAAAAACGCCTCAACTGCGCCAAACTTTTAACACCTTTGCCCAAGATTTTAAAGAACAAGTTGAAAATTATAAACCGCCCATGATGAAGATTCAAATGGCACTTAACCCTAAAAATTTAGGGGAAGTAGAAGTCACCCTCATTAACCGTGGCAACAACTTACATGTAAACCTCACCTCTAACACCAGTCAAACCCTGAGCCTATTTGTGCAAAACCAAGCAGAATTTAAAAATGCTCTTGTCAACATGGGTTTTACCAACTTAGAGATGAATTTCTCTCAAAAAGAACGGCAAGATAACCCCCAAGGCGGCACTTCAAAGGGAGATTTTTCCTCTGAAGCGTTTGATGATGCCCTTGAAGAAGAAGGTGCCCTTGAGCTCATTCTTCCCAATTATGTATAACTAAAAAAGGATATTCCATGTCTACTGTTACTAATACAACAAACACAACTTCCGCGGGTGCTGCAGGTGCTGCTGTTAACCCAGGCGCCAAACTGGATAAAGACGCGTTTATGAAACTGTTGCTTGTGGAACTTCAATTTCAAGATCCCACAGACCCAATGGATTCAGACAAAATGCTTACCCAAACTTCTCAGCTTGCTGCCCTTGAAACCCAAGAAAATACCAACTTAATGATGGAAAAATTGGCTACACAAATGGGCAACAGCATGAATATGTACGCTGTTTCAGCTGTAGGTAAAATGGCTTCACTTGGCTTTAATGCCGTCTCTTTGGATGCAACAGGAGAAGCAAAGTTTGAAGTCTACTTCGGAAAAGAGATCCACTCAGGACAACTTTTCATAAAAGATAGCAGTGGCAATCTCGTGCGCACCGTTGAACTCGAAGCGGGCAAAAAAGGTGTTTTGGCTTTTGAGTGGGATGGCACCAATGAATCGGGAGAGGCTATGAAAGAGGGCTATTATTCGGTGACAGCTGAATACCTTGATACGGATTTAGAGCAACAAACCACCCAATTTGGAATTTACCCCGTTGAGTCGGTGCGCTTTGAAGATGGCGAAGCCCTCATTAAGCTTGGCTCTTCCTATGTGCCACTTGAATATGTCATCGAGTTTTTTTAAAGGCTTAGCATGAACAGTTCGTTTTACAATGGAATTTCAGGCACCAAAACCCACCAATTTGGGATTGATGTGTGGGCGAATAATATTGCCAATGTTAACACCACGGGGTTTAAAAGTAGCACACCTGAATTTGCGTCTATTTTTGCGACAACCCTTACAAGCTCCTACTTTGGGAGTAATGTCACCAGTGATATTGGCTATGGAAGCAGGGCCCAAAGTTCGGCCATCAACCTCACACAAGGCTCTTTCCAAAACACCGACAATGTTTTTGACCTTGCCATTGGCGGCGAGGGGTGGTTTGGTGTGCAAGGGGCGGGAAGTCAAGCTTACTACACCCGTTCGGGAACTTTTTCCATTGATGCTAATGGAAACATGGTAGATGCTGGTGGAAACTATCTCTTAGGAACCCTTGGCAACAACTACACGCCCACGACACTTCCAGAAGAAGTGATGAAAGATTTTGGCTCCTACTATGGAATCAATAACAACGTATTAGCCGCCCAAGTATATGCTGTTAGTCAACTTCAAGACATTGCCCTTGGGCCCATAGCCCAACAAAGCAAGATTACTTTGCCAGATTATTTATATTATCCGCCCATTCCCACACAAAATATCAGCTATAAAGGCAACCTCGACCCAAAAATTATAGTTGAATCAGTGGATATTGCCGTAAATGAAAACGACATTACTACCACACTTAATACCGCATCCAACACACTTTCCATCACAGGAAACTTAACCAATACAACCGAGGCTTTAAATCCAAAAGAGGGGGATTTAATTTCTGTTGTGATTACTGACCATACAGGCCAAACCAAAAAAACTTCGGCATATTTGGATGAAAATCTCGCCTGGAATCTTGTGGGTATTGATGCGAGTGAATTGGACACTTCAGAACCTCTGACAACCGTTGCCACCTTAAGTACCATGCAAGAAGTGCCCAATGTCGAAACATTTACCACCTCTATCATCTCTCCTACGGGAGAAAAAGACACCCTTTCTATGGTCTTTACCAAACAAATTCCTCAACCTGCTAGTGGAAATGTTTGGGATGGGGTTTTTCAAGTACGCACTTTTTATGAAGATTATGTACGTGAGGAGTACGACGAGACGGTGACCTACGACCCAAACGAATACGAGGTACACGCCGACATGGGGTATGTCATCAAAATCTACGATCCCGCACAATTTTATGTGGACAAGACCACCAACAAAGTCTACGAAATTACCGATTCACAGACAGGACAGCTCACCTTTGGGGGAGCAGGACAGCTTCTTGAGAGCACTATTCCTGCGATGCGTAACGGTGGCGCGGCGCTCAATATTTTTCTAGGAACTGCCAACAATTATGATGGTCTTACTTCTAGTACAAACCTTGACACTTCTCGCTCATTTACACAAGATGGCCAAATAGCAGGTTTACTAAAGGGGTATGGAATGGACGAGAGGGGAAATGTGGTTGCTGAATTTACCAACGGACGCAGTGTGCCCATGGCAAAAGTTGCGGTGTATCATTTTCAAAACGACCAAGGCCTCACACGTGCTACTTCTTCTTTATTTCAAGCCTCTTCCAACAGTGGTGATCCTCTATTTTATACGGATGCTGAGGGTAATTTTATTTTAGGAAGCAAGGTATTTTCAAACCGCCTTGAAAGTAGCAATGTTAACCTCGCTACCGCACTAACGGAACTCATTGTCATGCAAAAGGCTTTTGATGCCAATGCTAAAAGCATCACCACTTCGGATCAAATGATTCAAAACGCGATTCAAATGAAACGTTAGGAACAGTTTTTGCTTTTTAGTCTTTACATGTAAAGGTTTATATGTAACTTTTTCTGTAAAAAATATTGATCCACTCTTTAAAAAGGATAGACCCATGATGCGATCACTTTGGGCCGGCGTTACCGGATTACAAGCTCACCAAATAGCGATGGACGTAGAGGGTAATAACATTGCCAACGTTAATACCACAGGCTTTAAATATTCCCGTGCAAACTTTTCAGACCTCTTAAGCCAAACGGCAAAAATCGCCACCGCTCCCCAAGGAGAATTAGGCGGTAAAAACTCTATGCAAATTGGCCTTGGAACCCAAGTGAGTTCCATTACCAAAATTTTTAAGCAAGGGTCTGTACAAACTACCGACAAAAACACTGACCTTGCGATTCAAGGGGATGGATTTTTTGTAGTATCACCAGATGGTGGTAAGACCTATAAATTTACTCGAAATGGAGATTTTACCTTTGATGCATTGGGTAATTTTACCGACAGCAACGGGTACATTAGCCAAGGTTGGATGCGCGATGAATCGACGGGAGAAATCGATGCCACTACTCCCATTGGTAACATCACCATTCCTCCAGGACTTACAACACCAGCAAAAGACACTACGTATATCAATGTAAAAGCCAATCTCAATTCAGGCAGTACCATCACCAATAAATCGCCTATTTACTCCCTTGATCAATACCACGGTTGGGTGGATGAAGATGGGAATGGCATTCAAAGTACTCTTGAAATCCATAATGAAAATGGTATTAGTAGTGCTGATGCACAGTTTAATGCAGATAAAAAAATGTATGAGCGTGGCGAAGATTTTGGGGCACTTTTTAACACCAGTGGCGAATCTCTCGCTCTTACTACGGGGCAAGGAGTTTGGGTTAGCTATGCAGATGCTGCCTACGCACAAACAGGTATTTCAGACAGTGCTATCAACATAGATTTAATCATCAACGGCGTACAAATTGTCGGCTCCAACACACCTTCTGGCTCTACTGTTGCTGAACGCCAAGAAGAAAACATGCGTTTTATTCAAAACCTTATCAATCAATTTTCTCCTCAAACAGGTGTAGAGGCAAACTTAGGTGGTGGGGGGATTACACTAACCAATGGAAATACCCTTGGCACAGAAGACCATATGAAGAACATTAGCCTTGTTGCTAATGCCACCGATACCACTGGTTTTAACAGTGTTGACGTTATTACCGCTTTTAAATACACCTACACATCAAGTTCCACCTCCACAGCTCTTGATCGAAAAGAAGCCCGCACCTTTAGAACAACCGAAGACCTTCGCCATGCCATGCAAACGGATGCGAGACTTAACACCGACTACACTGGCAATGGTACAGCAGATAAAAACGATGGCATCACTGTTACTGTCAACGGTTCAGGACAATTTGTCATTGCCAACCCTGAAGGTGATGCTTTTAATGCAGATGATGGAGACATTGTTACTGCTACAGATGCCGCTGGAAATCCCTGGACAGCAGCTTCAGCTAATTTAACCGTTGATGGAAGCTTTGTGCTTGCCACAGGTGCCCAAGATGAATATGGAGAAAGCCTTATTAATGTCGTTTTAAATGCTGATTACACTGTACCCAATGGTGTAGATTATACAGTTAACGGCGTTACAGCAACCTCGGATGGTACCCACATCATTACCGCAGGAACTTATGATAGCATCTCCTTTGGAGGAGCAGTTGCCGCCGTAACGCTTCCTGCTGGGTCCTCATACGTACGAGAAGGTACGGGAGAAGGTGCCCTGGCCAATAATGTCTCTTTTCCTCCAGAGATGAATTTTACAGAACCTTTTACACTTTCTAGAGATATTTTGGTTCCTGTTGGAACTATCATTAATGGTGGTCCTGCCGTTGCTGTACCTACAACGATTACAGCAGGTACAACCGTTACAACCATGACTTTACCTAGCGATGCGGGCATTACTCTTCCTGCTGGAACCACTTTTCCTGTGCCTGCTAATCAAATTGTTCCTGCTGGAACAGATGTAAAAACTACTGATGATTTCAATATCAACCTTGCCATCACTGGCTACAGTAGTAGTGCTAATAAAGTGAGTGAAAACACCCGTTTTGCCACCTTGATGCAAACCCTTCAAGGCTCTCTTCCTACAGGAAATAACACGCGAACTTCTCAAAACGTTTATGCTGCTACCCATGCTTCAAGTATTGATGTGTACGATTCACTCGGCAGTAAACACACGGTACGGATGGAATTTCGCAAAGTTGGCGTCACAAAAGAGGGGGGAACTCAGTGGAACATGATTATTTCTGTTCCAGAACCTGGCGTGATTGATGATGCTAATTTTCCAAATAACATCCTTACTGGTTCCATTACATTTGGATCAGATGGTTCACTTTCAACCTATACTCCTTCTTCCATCCGTTACACTGCCAATAATGGCTCTTCTCCCAACCAAAATATTTCGCTTAATTTTGGTACGCCAAGCCAGTTTGATGGCATGACCAGTTTTGACAGAACCTCCAACACATCAGGAATTTCCCAAGATGGCTTCCCTGGAGGGGATTTAGCAGGAATTCGCATTGATGAGACAGGAACACTCATCGGCAGTTTTACTAACGGCCGTAGTTTTGGTTTGGCTCAAGTTTCCATGGCAAAATTTACCAATAACGAAGGATTAGAAAGCGATGGGGGAAATACCTTCATCCAAACCTCTAACTCAGGCGATCCTGTTATTGGTCAAGCGGCTGTGGGTGGACGTGGGTTTATTCAAGCTAGTGCTTTAGAGATGAGTAACGTGGACCTTTCCCGTTCTCTCACCCAGCTCATCATCATCCAACGGGGTTACCAAGCCAACTCCAAAACCATCACCACCTCCGACCAAATGCTCAACACCCTCTTGCAGCTCAAACAATAATTAGTTTACATGTACTATAATGCGCCCTAAAAAAAGGGCGCATTATGCAAGTCACACTCCTTCAACACACCTCCCTTACCGTTTGTGCAAGTGCCATTCGTACCTGCTGGCAAAGCTTTGATAAAAGCGATGAAGGGGGTCAAAAAGACCGTGATCTCATCGACCGCGTAGGCAACAAGTTTAAACACGCTTCCACCCTAGAACACTTGGTGTATACCTTCTACATCCAAGGCATTTCCCGTGCTCTTTTACAAGAGCTTTCGCGCCACCGTTTAGCCTCTCCTTCCGTTAAATCCACCCGCTATACCCTTAAAGAGCTCAAAGCCGAAGAACCCTTTACATGTAACGAAACCGCGCGGGCTGAAAAATACCTTGTGTTTACAGGAGATGCGCGGGTTGATGCTATGAGTATTCAAGCCTTAGAAAACGTACGCTTAGTATTAAACGAAGGAATTGGCAATGACAAAGCCAAATACTGTTTGCCTGAGAGTTATAAAACGGAATTAACATGGACTATTAACGCCCGAAGTTTGCAAAATTTTCTTACGTTGCGTAGTAATAAAAGTGCCTTATGGGAAATCCAAAACCTCGCCCGCGCGTTGTACGCAGCCTTACCCCAAGACCACCAATACCTCTTTAGTGTCGAAGAACCTCAATAACCTTTACATGTAAGGCTATCTTACGCGTTGTGCATGGGTGAGTGCCACCGCGATAGCATCGGTAATATCTAGGGGTTTTATGGCTTGCTTAATCCCTAAAATCCGCCCCACCATAAATGCCACTTGTTCTTTTTCGGCTTTAGCTTTTCCAGTGACTGCTTTTTTTACTTGCAAGGGGGTATATTCGTGAAAATTTCCATGAACTTGGAGAATTTTTAACATCAATGCCCCACGAAATTGGGCCAATTTCAAAACAGTTTTAGGGTTAAACGCAAAGAAAATATCTTCAATCGCCACTTCATTGATGGTGTGGTTTTTAAACACCATGTCTAATCCCTCTACTAATTCCATAATCTGATCTTGTAACACTCGCTCTTTAATACGAATAAGTCCCGCTTCTACCAAACGTACCTTTTGCCCCTCTTTTTGGATGAGGGCATACCCACAATTACGGGTTCCAGGATCAATTCCTAAAATAATCATAGCACTCTTTTTCACAGTTTTATTCACAGGGTGAAAAACTTTTTCACTCCTTTGTTTCTTAACATTGAATTCAACTATAAAAAGGTAAAATATCTCCTTAATCACGCGCCTTTATAGCAGGAGTCCTTTTGTTAGCTGATACTATTTTAGAGATGTTACGTCACGAAATTCCAACCCAAGAATTTGAACGTTACATTCAACAACTCTCCTTTTTTGAAAAAGCATCGCGTTCTGATTTAGTGGTATTTACCGCACCTAATATTCTCATTTGTAATTGGGTAAAAACCAAGTACGCTAGTAAAATTTCCCATTTGTTTGAAGTAAAAACAGGCATCAAACCAACGGTTAAAATCGTTCCTGAAAATAAAAAATCCCATGTTTCCACCGCTGGGGCATCTGTGCCACTTACCCTTCTTGAGGAAACAAAACAAACCAAAAGTACCCTTTTAAATCCCTCTTATCAATTTGAGAGTTTTGTCGTGGGAAGTTCTAACCAATACGCCTACAGTGCTGCCAAATCTATCGCCGAAAAACCTGGCAAAATGTACAATCCTGTCTTTATTTACGGCCCTACAGGTTTAGGAAAAACCCACCTTATTCACGCTATTGGTAATTTTTCACTCACGCAGGGAAAGTCGGTGATTTATACCACCATCGAACAGTTCATGAACGATTTTACCTACAACCTCAAAAACGGTAGTATGGACAGATTTCGTGAAAAATACCGCCAGTGCGATATCTTGCTCATCGACGATGTGCAGTTTCTTTCCAATAAAATTCAAACCCAAGAAGAATTTTTTCACACCTTTAACGAACTTCACGCTAAAGGGCGGCAGATTGTGCTCACCTCTGATAAACCACCAAAAATGATTAATGGTCTTGAAGAGCGTTTAAAAAGCCGTTTTGAGTGGGGGCTCATTGCTGACATTACCTTGCCAGAACTTGAAACAAAAATCGCCATTATTAACAAAAAATGTGAGCTTGATGGCATTGCTTTAGGCAGTGATATTGTCCACTACATCGCTTCAAATATGGGTGACAACATCCGTGAAATTGAAAGCGCCATCATTAATCTCAACGCCTATGCATCCTTGATGCGCCAAGAAATCACCCTAGAGTTTGCCAAAAACGTCATGCGCGAACAAATCAAAGAAAAACGCAACAACATTACCCTTGAAGACATCATTCATCTTATTTCTAAAGAGCTCAACATCAAGCCCAGTGAAATCAAATCTAAAAAACGCAGTAAAAACATCGTCGAAGCTAGACGCATCGGGATTTATCTCGCCCGTACACTTACCCCAAATTCTATGCCTTCTTTAGCCTCTTTTTTTGGAATGCGTGACCATACAGCTGTTTCTCATAACATGAAAAAAATTAATGAACTTATTGACAATGATGAGCACTTTAGATTGCGTCTTGAAGAGTTAAAACATAAAGTATTAACCAAAGAAAAAGAGACCTTATGAAAAAAAATGTGAAAAGATGTGATGAACTAGCCAAAGGGTTTTCACTCCCTCCTGTCCCTACTATTGGGGCTCATCACTTGTTTTCACCTTTTCACCCCATGCTACTACTACCGCTACTTTTATTTAAAAACTTAAGGAGAGAGTCATGAAAGTCTCGATTCACAAAAGCGTTCTTGAGACTGTTTTGGTTAATACCCAACCTTATCTGGAAAAAAAGGATTTAAGCCAAATCACCTCCCATTTGTATCTACGAACTTTTGAAGATGCACTTGAAATCAAAGCAACCGACTACGAAATAGGGCTCACTTACCATACCCATTCGATTAAAATCATCAATGAGGGCATTGCTACAGCCAATGGTAAAAAACTCCTTGACATCATCAAAATTCTCAAAGACGATGAAATTACCCTTGAAACAATTAATGACTATTTGTATATTAAACAGAAAAATTCTAAATTTAAACTCCCTATGTTTAATCCCAGTGATTTTCCTGATTTCCCCCACGTAGACGAAAAACCAAAATTTGACATCAACTCAACACAATTAGTACGTGCTATTAAAAAAATAGCTCCTGCTATTGACACGAACAATCCAAAATTTGAACTTAATGGTGCCTTGATTGATATTAAAGAAAATTACATTAACCTTGTTGCAACCGACACTAAGCGTTTAGCGCTTATTAGACTTGAAGCACCTACAGATCATGCTTTTTCCCTCATTATCCCCAAAAAAGCTATTAGTGAAATTCAAAAACTCTTTTTTGATGATATTGAGATTTTTTACGATGGAACAACCCTTATTGCCAAGTCTAACCATTTTCAATTTTTTACTAAATTAATTAATGGTAAATTTCCCGATTACGCACGCATTATCCCTCAAGAAAAAAAATACCGCTTGCGCTTAGCAAAAGAAAAAATCGTTGAATCTTTAAAACAAATTGCTATTATTTCTCAAGAGATGAAACTCACCTTTAAGCCCGATAAGATAACCTTTGAAAGTCTTAATGATGACAATATTGAAGCTAAAACAGAAATTGAGTTTGTCACAGGACTTGAAGAAGAGATCTATTTAGCCCTTAATAGCCGCTATATGTTGGACTTTTTAAGTAACATTGAAGAGAGTAGTTTTACCTTAGGGTATAATGACGCTGGTCTGCCTTTTACCCTAGAGAGCGAAAATTTCAAAACCATCATCATGCCAATCATGATTTAACGGAGTAGTTAATGAACAATTACGGAGCAGAAAATATTAAAGTCCTTAAAGGACTTGAAGCAGTACGAAAACGACCAGGAATGTATATTGGTGATACCAACATTAACGGCCTTCATCATATGATTTATGAAGCGGTCGATAACTCTATTGATGAAGCGATGGCAGGATACTGTGACACTATACATGTAGAGCTTACCCAAGAGGGTTCTGCTATTATTACTGATAACGGTAGAGGTATTCCTACAGACCTTCATGAGGGAGAAAACCTTCCTGCAGCAACGGTTGTACTTACTGTTTTACATGCGGGTGGAAAATTTGATAAAGATACCTATAAAGTCAGTGGGGGTTTGCACGGGGTTGGTATTTCTGTTGTAAATGCTTTGTCTGAAAAATTGGTGATGCAAATTAAACGGGGTGGTGAAGAATTTCGTCAAGAATTTTCTAAAGGGATTCCCCAAACTCCTCTTGATGTGATTGGAAAAACACGAAAAACAGGCACCATGATTGAGTTTTGGCCTGATCAGACTATTTTTGAAACGGTTGATTTTGATTATGAAGTCCTCTCAAAGCGTTTTAGAGAGCTAGCTTATCTTAACCCAAAAATCAAAATTGTTTTTAAAGACGGACGTGTTGGTAAAGAAGAAACCTTTCATTTTGAGGGAGGTATTGAGCAATTTGTCACGGATTTAAATAAAAAAGAAATTGTGGCAAAACCGGTCTATTTTTCTGAAAGAATTGAAGATTTAGAGATTGATATTGCGTTGATGTATAACAGTACTTACAGTGAAACACTCCTCTCTTTTGTTAATAACATTAAAACCCCTGATGGAGGAACCCACGAAGCAGGGTTTCGTGCAGGGTTGACGCGAGCAATTGTCAATTATATTAGTAATAATGCAAACCAGCGGGAAAAAGATACAAAAATCACGGGTGATGATATCCGTGAAGGTCTAATCGCTGTAGTAAGCGTTAAAGTTCCCGAACCTCAATTTGAAGGCCAAACCAAGGGAAAATTAGGCAGTTCTTATGTAAAACCTTTAACCCAAAAACTGGCCTACGAACAATTAGTAAAATATTTTGAAGAAAATCCCATTGAGGCTAAAGCCATCATGGGTAAAGCCCTAGCAGCAGCACGTGGACGCGAAGCAGCTAAAAAAGCTAGGGATTTAACCCGACGTAAAGATTCCATGAGTGTGGGAACCTTGCCAGGGAAATTAGCCGATTGCCAAAGTAAAGACCCTAGTAACAGTGAGATTTATTTGGTGGAAGGAGATAGTGCGGGTGGTTCTGCCAAACAAGGGCGCGACCGTGTGTTTCAAGCGATTTTGCCTTTAAAAGGAAAAATTCTCAACGTTGAAAAAAGCCGTTTGGATAAAATTTTAAAATCTGATGAGATTAAAAACATGATTACAGCCCTTGGATGTGGGATTGGGGATGAATTTGAAGAAGAAAGACTGCGTTATCATAAGGTCATTATTATGACCGATGCGGACGTGGATGGAAGTCATATTCAAACCTTGCTACTCACGTTTTTTTTCCGTTTTTTGAACCCTGTCATTGAAAACGGATATGTTTACCTTGCGCAACCGCCCCTTTATCGCTTTAAAAAAGGAAAAAAAGAGATTTATCTTAAAGATGAAAAAGCGCTCAATGATTATCTCATTGAAATGGGGATTGAAGCCATTGAATTTGAAACCATTGGGTTAAAAGATATGATGGAATACCTTAAAATTATTTCAGCGTATCGTAATATTTTAAAAGAGTTAGAAAAGCGCTTTTCGGTGATTGGTGCAGTCCGTCACATGATTGAAAATCCCGACATCGTAGCACTTCCAACGCCTAAACTTTATGAAACCATGAAAGCATACCTTGAAAATGAAGGGTATAACATTCTTAATTCAATGGTAAATGAAGAAGAGATTCGTCTTTATATTCAAACGAATGACGGACTGGAAGAGTTAGTCATTAATGACACACTCTTTACAAGCCCTTTGTATGAAGAAGCCCTTTATATTTATGACAAAATGAAAGAAAGAGACATGAGTATTTTTAAAGGAGAAGATCCTATTGAAGTACTTAATCGTGTCGAACGTCATGCGAAAAAAGGTGCTTATATCCAACGCTACAAAGGTTTGGGTGAAATGAACCCCGAACAACTATGGGAAACAACCATGAATCCAGAAAACAGACGCTTACTTCGTGTTACTATTGATGATGCACTTTCTGCAAGTGACACGTTTTCTCTTTTTATGGGGGATGAAGTTGAACCACGCCGAAAATATATCCAAGATCATGCCAAAGATGTAAAACATTTGGACGTGTAGTGATTACGCCAAAACTTATTGAACACCTTTTTGCGGCAGCTTCCATTCAGCGGTGGAATGATTACCCGCGGATGGTTTCTCTTGTGGAGCTTGATAAACAAGCCCACAAGTTTATTATCGCTTATTTTTTAGCTAAAACAGAAGAGGATGAAGTTAATATGCTTCACCTTGTTGAAGCGGGAATATTTGAATTTTTACGACGGGTTGTTGTGACAGACATTCGTCCCGATGTGTTTCATAAGGCTTTAGAAAAAAAGACAAAAGAGATCAACCAGTGGGTTTTAACACAACTTCATGAAGCGCTTCTGCCCATTGAAAATGGCGAATTTTACGCACGTTTTGAACAATACCTCACAACACCCACCATGTATAAACGCGAGCGGTTTTTACTTAAAGCCGCTTCGTACCTTTCAACGCGGTGGGAATTTTCCATCGTATATCAAACCAGTCAATTTTTAAGTGATATTGATCGTGTTAAAGAGGCAGTTGAAGAAGAGATTGAAGATTATTATGAGCTTATCGGTGTGCGCAAAATTGCATTAGCTAAAAAGCTTTCTCATTTGGTAGATTTAAGCGGACGCCTTCGGTTCCAAAAACGGTGGGCACAAACCCCACGCGTTCCCGAAACTTCTGTCTTGGGCCATATGCTTGTGGTTGCCATTTTAGGGTATTTTTATGCACTAAAAATTGGTGCATGTCCCAAAAGAGTTGAGTATAACTTTTTTTGTGCTCTGTTTCATGACTTACCTGAAGCCCTAACGCGCGATATTATCTCGCCTGTTAAATATTCTGTGAGTGGGTTGGATGATATTATTAGCGAATACGAAATGAAACAAATCGAAGATGCTATCTTGCCCTATATTCCTGTAAAAACAAAAGATGAATTTATGTATCTTTTAGGGTTACACGGTAATGGAAAAGACGAATTTGCAAATCGTATTTTAGACACTTCTGTTAAAATTGTTGATTCTCTTGAAAAGTATAATGAAGACCGCTTTTGTGCGATTGATGGAGAGGCTTTAAAAAATTGTGATCGCTTGGGCGCTTTTATAGAGGCAACGCTTTCCATAAGCCACGGCGTAAAGTCAAAAGAGTTGTTGCAGGGAAAAGAATACATTAAAGAAAAGTTGAGGGAAAAGGGACAAAGTCAAGGGGTTGATTTTTATGCTCTTGCGTGTGAAGTAGAAGCATACCTTTCGGTATAACCCCCCTTCAGATACCTGCGGCACCTACATTAAAAGAGTGCTCTGCTGTGTTCCCACCCTGAAGCGTTATTCTTAAAACATATTGCACAGGTCTAAAGAGAGGCGAGCGTGATGATAACAAAAGCTCCCTTAAAGGTTATTGATTTTATCATCCCAGAGCGCTACAATAGTACTAAAAATATAAAACAAGGCAAGTGATGGGATTTAAAGAGATTAAATCACAATTTTTATCTGTCTTCCGACAAGCATTTGTTTACCATCACCGTTCGTTGGAATTTCGGTGTAAACTTTTTGCAGCAATGATTGTGGCAAATCCTGAAGCCAAACAGTGTGAATATAATGCCTTAAAAGAGATAGCGCAAGAAATTTATAAAGAAGACGAGTACCGCGTAGAAGTGATGGTGCGTACAACGAAAGAGTATGTTAATAAAATTCTTAACAATAACGACTTAGATATTGATGAGCTGATTATTGAAATTAATAAAGAGTTGAAAAACAATAAACGTTTTGTTCAAAAAATCAATCTTGAACATCTGCGAAAGTTTATGTGTCAAGGAAATGAAGAAGCCAATCTTCTCCAATCTCGCATTCTTGAATTTTTAGAAGCCGAAATTAGAGACCGCACTACATCTACTTAAATATACATTTGACCCGTGTCAATGAAAGAAAAATTAACTTTTTGTAAAATTACTCCACTAAACAAAAAAGGAAACCTATGAAAAAATCTCTTTTACTTCCAAGTTTATTTGTGATAATTGCGTCTAATGCAATTGCAGACGCTCAAGGAAAATATAAATCCTGTATTGCTTGCCATGGAGCAGAAGGTGAAAAAAAAGCGCTTAACCGTAGTTTAATTATTAAAGAGATGTCGAGAGCAGATTTTATTGCCTCTATGAAGGGGTACCAAGATGGCACATACGGCGGACCGATGAAAGCTATGATGGCAGGTCAAGTAAAAAATCTTACAGATGCAGATATTGAAGCATTAGCAGATTATATTGTAAAATAAAATACAGCCTTACATGTAAAGGGAAAAATACCCTTTACATGTAAGCAATTTACCAATAATTCTAAAAACTTTTAAAAAAGATGATTTT
>NZ_JAFHKK010000008.1 GCF_016937535.1 Sulfurospirillum tamanense
CAATGCCCCCTCCCAATCTGTCAGTGTTTTCCTTAGAAATATTTTTACTTGCATTGGAGGTTTGTGTCAAAGACTCACTGATGACAACGGTTACAATATCATTGGTATTCATCGCTTTTCGGTCAGAAAACAGAGGATTATCCCCTCTTCCATAAAGGCTTCCCGGATTTGATAAATTACTTACAGGCGCGCGCGGAGGGAGTTCTTCCACATAGGCAGGGGGCGTCATGTCAATGCGTGGATCAGCGGTGTGGCTTGCACATCCGGCAAACATCAAGGGCAACACTGCCAATGAAATTACACCATATCGTTTCATATGTCCTCCAAAAGGTTTACATGTAAAAGATTATTTTTTTATCATAATAATCTGCTACGATTACACCAAAGCAAATAGAGTTCCAACCTTGCTCCCCAATGATAAAAAGGAAAATCATGCAAACCAAAAGTCTGTACATTGCGTCACTAGAGCCAGCCGCTGGCAGTTTAATCGTAGCAATGGGCATTATGGAAATGCTCAAAGGCCGCATGGAAAAAGTAGCTTTTTTCCGACCCGTCATCCCCACTAGGGCGACAACAGATGGGGATATTGATTTTATGCTGGGGTATTTTTCCTTACAGCAATCCTATGAAGACACTTTTGGGTTCAGTGTTGATGAAGTAGAAACAATGGTAGCAAGCGGAAATCGCCATGACCTCATGGAGGCTTTGATTGGTAAATTCAAACTCCTAGAAAGCCAATACGATTTTGTCTTATGCGAAGGGCTTAGTAGCTCCTCTCTTACCTCTTCTTTTGATTTTGATATCAACTTGGAGATTGCTAAAAATCTAGGTGTTCCTGTTGTCACGGTTCTTAATGGCAACGGAAAAACCCTCAAAGAAGTACATGAAGAGATACGTATCGAATCTGCAACCATCAAAACAGAAGGCTGTACCCATTTTGCCACCTTTGCAAATCGCCTAAGCCAAGATGTTTTTGAAACACTCAAAAAAGACGAGAGCCTCGATTCTGACCAGCCCGTATTTTTACTCCCTGAAATTCCCGAACTTGATTCCCCAACCATTGCAGAAATTAAAAAGTATCTCAAATGCGACATGATTCTAGGAGGCGAGCAAGATTTAAGACGGGTTGTCAAGCAGAGTAAGGTTGCCGCCATGACCATGGAGCATTTTCTTGACCACTTAGAGGATGGGGATTTGGTCATCGTTCCTGGCGATCGCCCCGCAATCATGCTAGCAGCCATTGCGGCCAACTACTCCAAAGTCTACCCTACTATCGCAGGGATTTTACTAACCGGTGGATTTGTACCAAAACAAGCCATTCTAGAACTTGTTCAGGGCATCACCCATTTTAATGGCATTCCTGTTTTAACAAGCACAAAAGATACCTTTAAAACCGCCATGGATGTCAACAACGTTCCCGCGCGCATCACCCCTCAAAGTAAGCGAAAAATCGCTCTTGCTATGGGGCTTTTTAACGCCAATGTAGATAAGCTAAGGATTGAAGAAAAAATTAAAACCTCAACAGCTTCTTCGGCAATGACGCCCATTATGTTCGAATACAGCCTTTTTGAAAAGGCAAGGAGCAACAAAAAGACCATTGTCTTACCCGAAAGTGAGGACGTGCGAATTTTGCGCGCTGCAGAAATTCTTTTGCGTCGAGATGTGGTCAACCTTGTTCTTTTGGGCAACGAAAGCGAAGTCATGCACAAAGCCATGACCTTGGGCCTTGACCTTAAGGGCGTGCGCATCATTGACCCCGCCACCTCTCCCTTGAGCGAAGAATTTGTCACTGCTTTTTATGAACTTCGAAAAGCCAAAGGCCTCAAACTTGCTGCTGCTAAAGATGCCATGGTAAGTCCAAACTATTTTGCCACTATGATGGTTTACCTTGGACACGCTGATGGCATGGTCTCAGGTGCAGTGCACACAACCGCTGACACCATTCGCCCCGCCCTTCAAACCATCAAAACAAAACCTGGCATCTCGGTGGTTTCAAGTGTCTTTTTTATGTGTCTTGATACCCGCGTTTTAGTCTACGGGGATTGTGCGGTAAACCAAGACCCTAACGCTCAAGAATTAGCACAAATTGCCATCTCTTCAGCACAAACAGCCAAAGCCTTTGGTGTAGAGCCACGCATTGCGATGCTTTCGTATTCTACGGGAGATTCTGGTAGTGGAGACGAAGTGGAAAAAGTACGCACAGCGACCAAGCTTGTCAAAGAGCTTCGCCCTGATCTTCTTGTCGAAGGCCCTATTCAGTACGATGCTGCCATCGACCCCCAAGTTGCTAAAACCAAACTCCCCAACAGCAAGGTTGCAGGACAAGCGACTGTCTTTATTTTCCCTGACCTTAACACTGGCAACAACACCTACAAAGCCGTACAACGCTCCTCTGGTGCCCTTGCTATAGGACCTGTGCTTCAAGGCCTCAACAAACCCATCAATGACCTAAGTCGAGGTTGTTTAGTAGAAGATATTGTTAACACCGTGGCCATTACTGCCATTCAAGCCCAAGGAGATAACGCGTGAAAATTTTAGTACTTAATTCTGGAAGTTCTTCCATTAAATTTCAACTTTTCGACATGAATGCAAGCCAAGTGTTGGCTTCGGGGATGGTTGAACAAATCGGCGAGAGTACCTCCCAAGCAAAACTGACAACCCATGCAAAAGAGGATTTTAGCGCTTCTAAGCCTATTGCTACCCACGAAGAAGCACTGGAGACTATGAACGCACTTTTTGCCCAATCCGGACTTTTGAACAGCCTTAGTGAGCTTGATGCCATCGGCCATCGTGTCGTACATGGAGGAGAGCTTTTTTCTACCCCTACACTCATTGACCAATCCGTTCTTGAGGGCATTCGAGGGCTTTCTGCCTTGGCGCCATTGCATAATCCTGCCCATGTTGTGGGCATTGAGACGGCCATCAAACAAAGCAAAGGTGTGCCACAGGTAGCTGTTTTCGACACAGCATTTCACCGCACCCTCCCCCAGCATGCTTACATGTACGCCCTGCCTTACGAACTGTACGAGTCTTTACATGTAAGACGCTACGGGTTTCATGGCACTTCACACCATTTTGTCTCCAAAAGTGCGGCGGCCCATTTAAATATCCCTTACGAAAATTTTAATGCCATCTCTTTACACCTTGGAAATGGCACCAGTGCTACAGCCATCCAAGGAGGCAAAAGCGTGGATACATCCATGGGAATTTCACCTCTTGAAGGGCTTATCATGGGAACACGCAGTGGAGATTTGGACCCTGCGATTTTATTTTACTTGCACCGCGAAAAAGGCTACACCATTGCCGAGCTTGACACCTTGCTCAACAAGCAAAGTGGCCTTAAAGGGATTTGCGGCAACAACGACATGCGAGAGATTGGACTCATGATTGACAAGGGAGACGAAAAAGCCACCCTTGCTTTTGAGATGTTTGCTTACCGCATTAAAAAGTACGTTGGTGCATACAGCGCGGTGCTTGGACGCGTGGACGCACTTATTTTTACTGGTGGTATTGGCGAAAACGACAGCCGATTACGCACAAAAGTTTGCGAAGGGCTAGGAAACCTTGGCATTAGCATCGACACGAACACCAACGACCAACGTTGCAAGGTTATCACCCCCATTCACACGCAAAATGCTCCAGTCGCAACCCTTGTGGTGCCCACCAACGAAGAGCTTGAAATCGCCCAACAAACCCAAGCAGTTTTAGTTAAATAAAGCTAGGTGCATCGTTTGAAAACAAGATAAGATCCCCTGCCCTTGTGTGCGTTGCTAACAAGGGCTCCATTTGGGATTTATCTTTTAAAAGGTGTACTTGGGGCTTTTTTAGCACGGCCATCAGCGTGGTTGCATTGACTTGGCCCGTAACCATTACCACATCAAACACCTCGTTCATCACCTCCGCCAAGGCAATGTTTTCTTCCTTGGTGCTCTCAATGATGCCAGGCGTAACAAGTACTTTGCGCCCTTGGTGTTGACGCACTAGCTCATAAGAGGCGCGCATGCCTTCAAAGTTTCCATTAAAGCTATCATCTAAAATGATTTTTCCGCCCGCGTCCATGCGGCACAAACGGTGGGGCACAGGCTCCAATGAGGCGATTTGTTGGGCGATATGTTCAAAAGAGAGCCCAAAATGCCGCGCTACGTGGATGCAAGCAATCAGATTGGTCGCATGAAACGCACCCAAAAGCTTGGTCGCAAACGCCCGTTTTTCCCCCTCAAATACCGCTTCAAAACGGGTTCCCTCAAGGGTTGCTTCTACATGTAAACATTCCCCACCAAAAACACGCACCCTCTCACTGGGCGCCGTGTTGGTGGTTTGGTGTACAAAGGCTTTTTCAAGGCGTGGAGAATACACTAATTCCATTTTGGTGTTGCGCACCGCTTCTAGGGTTTTAAAATACTCAATATGCTGTGGCCCAATCTCTCCCACAAGGGCCACATGGGGTTCCAAAAAGCGGGTGATTTCCAAAATGTCACCAGGCTCTCTGGCTCCCGCTTCAGCGATATACACTTGTGTATTTTCAGGCAATGCGGTATTCACGTCTTGCACCAATCCACCTAGGGTATTGACACTGCGTGGGGTAGCGTAGCACACAAAGGTTTCGCCCAAAATGTGCGCAAGAAAGTTTTTCATGCTCGTCTTTCCATAACTTGCCGTAATAGCAACGATCTTCAACGCAGAACGCGCAGCGAGTTTGGTTTTGGCTTTTTTGTAAAACCCTTGAAACAAGAGTTTTTCGTAAGCACTACTTAAGACCACCGTGGCAATAAGCGGCATCAACACGCCAAACTGCGCGCACGTAACAGCGGCCAAACACAACACGTCTTGAAACAACGTCGCAAAAAACAAAAAGGCAAAAAACCGCTTCACGCGCGCGGTAAACACCAAGGGTTTATCAAGTTTTCGTGCCCACAAAACGAGCATTGGAAAAAATGCCACAATCACGTAAAACCACACGTACACACCTGCAACATAATACGCCGCCACGGGAATAATGAGAAAAAAGACGTGCCATTGGGGCTTGTGAAAATGAAAAACAACGCGCTTAACACGGTAGTGGTACCACTGAAGTGCGGTTGCAAGGTAATACCCAAGCCCCATTACAAATACAAGGTGCAACCCAAGCCATACCAACGCCATCATCACGCCTCCTTCAACGCGCGCTCAATGCGTGCGCCATGCAAAATAAAGAAAAAATGGTCCCCTTGTAAAGGGTAAAACGTAGCATTTGGAATCAACCGCGCAATCTCTTCGCCGCTTTGTAATGGCGTAGTCTTGTCTTCTTCACCCCAACACACTAACGCCCGCCCTTTGTACGCAGCAAAAACCTCGCGCATGTCTTCGTTGACCACCTTTTTAAGGGTTTCGTACATCACCGGCGCCATGCCCTGCACGTCTTTGGTGGCAAACAGGCGGTAAAAACGCCCAAATCCTAGGCGTTTTAAAAACTTAAATAGAGCGATTTTTACTCGCACACCTAAAGGTTTGGGCGGCACAATCCCTGCACTGCTTAAAAGCACCAAGGTTGAAGGGTTGAGCAAAGTGGCGACTTTACCCCCAAAAGAGTGGCCCACCATTATCTCAGGCGTTACATGTAACGCCTCTAAAAACGCCCTCACAACCGCTGCGTATTCCAAAGAAACCAACGGTACATGTAACGAAGACGCACCAAAACCTGGTAAATCAATGTAAAGGTGTTGGTACTCTTTAAACACGCCACCAAAGGCTTTTTTCATAATCTCTTTATTGGCTCCCCAACCGTGCAAAAACACAATGGTTTGCGCTTGCTCGGGGTGAAGAATTTCATACCCAATCTCATAGTCCACTCCGTTTACATGTAAGGCCCGTTTTGCCATCTCATGCTCGCTTGGTTTTGGCGTAGATTCTCTCTAAAATCTCCACGGCTTCTTGCATACGTTCGTACTCTTGCATGTTTAAAAGCACGGCTTCAAAACGGTTGTTTTTGACAATGATGGCGCGTTTGCGCTTGCCTTCACTGACTTCTGAGACAATCGCGCTAAAATTGCGCACCATTTGGGTTGCTGTGTACATCTCTTCTTGTGAATAGGCGCCCATGGCTCTTCTTTGTGTAAAATTTTATGTAAAATCATAGCAGGAGAGGGCTTATAGGGAACTTGGAGAGGGTGTTAGGCCGATACGCTAACACCTCAAAAAAGTGCTAAAGTTTCCCTTTAGCAGCATGAATAGAGTGAATGTACTGATACGACACTGTGGCTTCTTTTGGCGCAGGAAGAGCCTTAGCCAAGCGGTGCACAAGGCCATCAAAGTCTTGAAAAAGGTAGTTTGCCATACTGCCAGGATTGGGGTTGATTTCATTTAAAACCACCTCTCCTTTAACCATGAAAAAATCGCATCGAATCAACGCCCCTTGAAATAAAGGCATGTAAAGAGCCTCAAAGGCTTCTTTTAGGCATTTTTCTTCAGAGGGTTCAAGTATGGCTTTGGAGACCGTAGCGGTGCGTGAAAAGTCCAAATACTTTTTATCAAAGTCCAACAATTCCCCTTTTTGCGGAGCTTCAATGATAGAAAATTCCACACCTTGTGTGGTAAAACATCCTGCAAGGTTGTACTCCCTCACCCCCTCCACAAAGGGCTCAACAATGACCGTGTCGTCGTACTCAAAAGCCACATCTAGGGCGTATTCAAGGGTTTTTTCACTACGCACCACGCTCACGCCAATGGAACTGCCAAGACGTAAAGGTTTAATAATGAGCGGATACGCAAGGCTTGGGGTACGCTGCTGGGGCGTGAGTAGTTCGTAAGGCAAGGTCTTTACCCCGCACGCTTCCGCCAAATGCTTCGTCCAAAGTTTACTATAACTGAGCACCGACGCTTCTAGGCGTGGTCCAATGAAAGGCACACCAAAAAACGAAAACAATCCCGCCAGTTTGCCATCTTCTCCATCGGCCCCGTGAATGAGGTTTAGCACCACGTCGCAAAAGATTTTTTTTGAACCAAACAATCCTTTACATGTAAAGCCACCTTGTTCTAGGGTGAGCTTGGGGTCTTTTTTGTAACTTCCATCCGAAAAACGTTTGGCGTTGATGGATTCGGCTGGAATCAAATAAAACTCACGGTTTGCGTCACAAAAAATATAAATCAGTTTACATGTAAGCACTTTTTTAAGTGCAATAGCACTGACAATGCTAATCTCATGCTCGTAACTTTTCCCGCCAAATACAATTCCTACTTCCACACACTTCCTTTAGCTTAATTTTTTAAGTGCTTCTTTAATGAGCCCTGCCGTGTCCCCTGCGGTGCAGGTACTGAGGACTTTTTGAATGCGGTCTTTTTTGAACCCAAGGCTCTCAAGAGCCAAAGAGGCTTCGTGCCCCACGCCAACACTTTCTTCCCCGTGCAATGAAAAATCGCTCAATTCTACCAAGATGCGTTTTGCACTCTTTGGGCCGATACCAGGCACCATCTTAAACGCGTCCACGTTCCCATGAATTAGCGCTTCGGCAAACCCTTTGGGCGTAAGCGTAGAACACACTGCCATGGCGATAGAAGGGCCAATACCACTGAGCTTGACCAAGGTTTCAAACATCCGTTGCTCATCCAGTGAAGCAAACCCAAAAAGCAACTGGGCATCTTCGCGAAAAACTTGGGTCGTATGTAATGAAACCGTGCCAGAAGTTGCCAAAGTAGCACTGGTGTAAAGGGAAACGGCCACTTTATACGTGATGCCCGCAACAGTTTTAAGGTGCACATAAGTAGGTTCTTTGCGTACAACAACGCCCTCTAATGCAACAATCATCGGTCTATCTGGCTTGAACGGTTGATTTTGAATTTATCATCTGAAGTTTGCACAAGTGTAATCATCTTGGAGATTTCATGATTTTTAGTGTTGTACTCCACCTCAATAGCAGGAGAAATAAGCCTAAACTTAATCTCATTGTACTCTTTCCACGGGGAGTGATTGATGATTTTAGCAGAAAAGATTTTGGACTGCATTTGGTTGAGTTCTTCTTTGTAATCATTGAGTTGAAATTTGTAATCTTTCATGGCTTTGAGCATCAAGTTGTACTCGTTCACTAGCTGCTGATAGTCTTTGAGTTTTCCCATAAACGTCGCAGGTGGCTTTTGCCCTTCGGCTTTAAGCTCTTCGATTTTTGCCTTAATCATCTCGACAGATTGCTTGTTTTTATCGATGATATTTTTTTTGTTTTCTAACTGTTTTGGCATGCTATCAAGGCTTTTTCGGGCTTTTTCAATCTTTTCTGTTAGCGAAGCGGTTTCTGCTTTAAAGGTCATGGCACTTGCGGGGTCTACAAGAAATTTATTGTTACTCCCTTTTAATTCTTGGATCTCTATCAATTCTGATGTTGTAATTTGGGCATTAGAAGAGAGGCTTTCAATGTAGATTTGTCGCGCAATAATCTCTCCACCAATCACCGATTTGACACGCACAACATCGGCAATCACTTTGCCGCCCTCCAAGCGATCAATGGTTGCTTCAGTGGCCTCAAGAGTACCCCGATGCACAGAAATAGTAGCTGTGTCTGCCCAAACCGTCGATGTCATGTGAGTTTGTCCCCCAATGCGCACCTTTCTGGCGCGAACATTTGCCTGACTCCCCACATTGCCATCCACATTAATCTCCGTACTTTCTACGCTCATTCCTGTTCCGATGGCATCCTTAAAAGCGTCGGTTTCTTTGATATTGATAGTAACATTTCCATCCAACCCCGCTTCGATGGAGCCCGTGGTTTTAAAATTAATCTCATCAAGTTCCATTTGGTCTTGAATGTCATACGTTCCGCCTGATTCTTTCACGTACCCGCTGCATTTGGCAATGTAGCGAATGGTTTTGTCGTCTTCTTTTTTAATAATATTTTCAGTGACGTTAATGGCTGTCTGATTAGTGATTTTCGGTTCTCCAACAGGTAAATAAATCCCTCGACATGTTTTCCCCGGTGCGCCTTCTTGAGGTTTTACGTATTCCAAAACCACTTCGCCCTCACCCACAGCCTCCAGATAACCTCTACGTGAGTAATCTACTCTGCCTTGTTTGTCTTCAGCATTAACTTTTTTCTTGTAATGCACGATGAGTGCATCATTGACGGGCAACACAGGGTCAATACCTTCCATTACTACAAAGGTGCTGTCTTTTTCAACGATATTATTAATGCGAACCGAAGCGGCAATTTTTTTAACCTCTTGGCGCATAATCCCCTCGCGAATACCGACAAGAATTTTTGCTTTGATTTTCTTCTTGTTGATTGCCTCAAGAAGCGAAGGCTCAAACTGAGAACTGTAACGGATATTGACGCTTTTTTTAATAGTGACAACGGTTTTAGTAAGGTTTTTATTGGCACCCAAGGAAAGCGGGGGAAGCACAGTAACGGGTTCTTGCTGGGCTCGTAGGTCAAAAATTTCAACCTTAAAGTGTTGTTCAATCTTTAGTTCAGGGTTGAGAAAAAAATCATCTTCATCAAACATAGACAACGCTTCTTCGCTAGCCTCTTGCCACTCTTCTTGTTCACCTTGACGATAAAGGGTTGTGATTTTTAGAATTTTAAAATCCACAACATCCAATTCAACATTATTGGCAGTGGCAACACTTTTTAGTTCTTTGGCAACATCTTGCGTATCAATAATCATGGGAGAAAATGTCACAGGAGTGACTTCTTTTTTATTTTCTTCGCCACTTCCTTTGGTTAGTTTGTCAAACAATCCCACAGTGTCGCCTTTCTCACATTGGTTTAATCTGTTTTGTATTATGATATACAAATCATTAAAAGAAGGTAAACTTCTCTTATTTTAGGCATTTGCCTTGTTTTTAAAGACCCCCAGCAGGACTCAATCTAATGGTGATTCGCTCCTTTTTTACTAACAGTATTGGCATTCTTGTGTCAAGAATTTTAGGCTTCATTCGTGATATTTTAACAGCCTCCATCTTGGGTGCCAATCTTTACAGTGACATTTTTTTTGTCGCCTTCAAACTCCCTAATCTTTTTCGCCGTATTTTCGCCGAAGGGGCCTTTACACAAGCCTTTCTTCCCGCTTTTACCAGGGCAACCAAAAAAGGGTTGTTTGCTGCGAGTGTCTTTTTGAGGTTTTCTTTTTTTATCCTCATACTCACCTTGCTTGTTATGGTATTTGCCCCTTGGTTAACCAAGCTTATTGCCTTTGGCTTTGATGAGGCAACCATAGCCCTGGCGGCCCCGCTCGTTCGTATTAATTTTTGGTACCTTTTACTGATTTATGGCGTTACACTTGCTGCTTCCATGCTCCATTACCGAGGCCACTTTGCCACCACCGCTTTTTCTACGGCTCTTTTAAACCTTGCTATGATTGGTGCCTTGCTTCTCTCTAACACGCAAGACCCCCATCAAGCGGCATGGAATCTCAGCTTTGGCGTCCTAGTCGGCGGGCTTTTACAAGCGCTCACACACCTTATTGCGCTAAAAAAATTCCGCCTTTTAAAGGTCTTTTTAGGAAGCATAGGCCGTCCCAAAAAAAGTGCCACCGAACCCTCTTTTTACCGTAATTTTTTTCATGGGGTCCTGGGTGGAAGCACAGCACAACTTTCTGCCTTTTTGGACACATGGTTAGCCAGTTTTTTAGCCTTTGGAAGCATTAGCTACCTCTACTATGCAAATCGCGTTTTTCAGCTTCCCTTGGCCTTGTTTGCCATCGCCCTTTCTGTGGCCATTTTTCCCAACATCACCAAAGCCCTTAAACGCGAGGGTGAAGAAAAAGCCCGGCGCTTCCTTGAAAAAGGGTTTTGGATTTTGTGCTATTTGCTGTGTGCTGCAACCCTTGGAGGGACTTTACTCTCCCATGAAATTACCTGGCTTTTGTTTGAAAGAGGCTCTTTTGGCGCGAAAGAGACGCTCAATACGGCACTAGTGCTTCAAATGTATTTAGTAGGACTCTTGCCCTTTGGGCTTGCACGCCTTTTTTCCTTGTGGCTATATGCCAACCAGATGCAAGCTAGGGCAGCTAAAATTTCTGCATTTAGCTTAATGGTAAACATTGTGCTTTCACTAGCGCTCATTGGCCCCCTAGAAGCGGCTGGCTTGGCGCTAGCAAGCTCTTTGAGCGGGGTTGTCCTTTTTGCACTCACCGTTCACGCCTATGGCACCCGCGCCTTTTTGGCTATAATGCGCCCACAAAATATCATAGGACTAATAGGGGTACTGCTTGCGACTGGCGCTCTTGTTTGGATAATTAAGGAGATTTTACGTGGTTATTTATGATTCAACGCAAAAGAAAAAAGTTCCTTTTGAGCCCATCAAAACAGGTGAAGCGACCATCTACGTCTGCGGACCCACCGTCTACGATGACGCCCATTTAGGCCATGCTCGTAGTGCCATTGCTTTTGACCTACTCAGGCGTACCCTTGAAGCACTAAACTACAAAGTCACCTTTGTCAAGAACTTCACCGACATTGATGATAAAATCATTGCCAAAATGGACCAAACAGGCCAAAGCCTAGAGACGCTTACTACCCACTACATAGAGCGCTACAAAGAGGACATGCGAGCCTTACATGTAAAGGATGCTTCACTAGAACCCAAAGCCACCCAAAGCCTACCAAGCATGATACGCTTCATTGAAACACTGCTAGCCAAAGGGGCAGCTTACACTCTTGATGACGGAGTTTACTTTGACACCAGCAAGGACGAGGGCTACCTAAGCCTAAGCCATCAACACATCGAAGAAACTAAGGCCCGTGTCGAAGGTAACAGCGCCAAACGCAATCCCAAGGACTTCGCCCTGTGGAAACGCTCCACCCAGGACCCCGTCTTCGATTCTCCTTTTGGCAAAGGACGACCAGGGTGGCACATCGAGTGTTCCGCCATGATTCAAGAACACCTCGCCCATGAAGGCCCCTACCAAATCGACATTCACGCAGGTGGTGCCGACTTACTGTTTCCCCACCACGAAAACGAAGCTGCACAAACCCGTTGCGCCTCAGGCCAACACCTTGCCAAATACTGGATGCACAATGGCTTTGTAACCATCAATGGTGACAAAATGAGCAAGTCTCTTGGCAACAGCTTTTTTGTCAAGGACGCTTTACATGTATACGACGGTGAAGTCTTGCGTTTCTATTTGCTCTCAAGCCATTACCGTGCAGACTTTAACTTTAACGAAGACGACCTACTCTCTTCCAAACGCCGCTTAGACAAGCTGTATCGCCTCAAAAAAAGGCTACAAGGAACAAGTCCTAGCCAAAAAGAAGAACACTTTACATGTAAAGTGCTAGAAGCCTTAAGCGATGATTTGAACATTTCCAAAGCCTTGGCTATTTTGGATGAGATGATTCTCCAAGGCAACGAGGCATTAGATAAAGCACCCAAAGACACAGTACTCAAGCAAACCTTGTTAGCAAACCTTACTTGGATTGAAGAAGTGCTTGGCATTGGATTGCATAGCCCTATTGGTTACTTTCAATTAGGCGTTTCGCAGGGCCAAAAAACCCAGATACAGCAGGCCATTGAAGCCCGCCAAGAAGCCAAAAAAGCTAAAGACTTCGCAAAAGCTGATGCTATCCGTGATGCACTTTTAACCCAAGGAATCCAACTCATGGACACATCAGAAGGAACGCAGTGGGAACGGATCATTGGATAGCCCCTTCTTCAATCGGATTTTTAGCTTTTTTAAGTTACAATCGCGCCAAACTGTAAAAGGAATGGTATGTACGAACTGATTAAAAAAGTGATGTTTCGCTTTCAGCCTGAAACTGCTCACGACATTGTCGAACTAGGTTTGCGTGTAGTAGGCAGCTATACTCCCGCGCTACTTTCACCTTTTGCTTCGACGTTTTTTATCAGTGATGCCAGATTGCATCAGAACCTTTTGGGCACTACTTTTCACAATCCCGTAGGGCTGGGCGCAGGATTTGACAAAAATGCTACGATGCTAAAAGGCCTCACTGCGCTTGGTTTTGGACACATTGAGTTTGGCACCATTACCCCCAAAGCGCAGCCTGGCAACCCCAAACCGCGCTTGTTTCGCTACCCTGAAAAGGAAAGTGTGCAAAACGCCATGGGATTCAACAATGAAGGTCTTGTTAAAGTTAAAAAACGCCTCGAATCTCTTTACCCTTTTGCCACACCCTTGGGGGCTAACATTGGTAAAAACAAAGCCACTACACCCGAAAATGCTCTGGAGGATTACCGTATTCTTATCGAAGGGCTTAAAGATCTGTGTGATTTTATGGTCATTAACGTCTCTTCGCCCAACACCCCAGGCCTTCGTGACCTGCAAAATGAAGCGTTTATTGGCGAACTTTTTACTATGGCTAAAACACTCACCTCTAAACCCATTTTGCTAAAAATTTCTCCCGATATGGAGATGGACGCGGCACTAAAGCTATGTGAATGCGCCATCAATCATGGAGCCCATGGCATTGTCGCAACAAACACCACCACAGAGTACACCCTGCTCCAAGGTGCGCAATCTTTTGGGGGCTTAAGCGGGCGCGTATTGACCCAAAAAAGCAATGCCTTTTTCAAACCCCTTGCGGAAGCCTTTTTTGGTAAAACCGTGCTTATTAGTGTTGGTGGTATCAGCGATGCTGATGAAGCGTATGAGCGCCTACTAGAAGGGGCTAGCCTAGTGCAAGTGTACAGTGCGTTTATTTTTCAAGGCCCCTCTTTAAACAAACGCATCAATGAGGGCATTTTAGCCCGCATGAACCAAGACGGCTTTCACCATATTCAAGAAGCCATAGGCGCTAGACGATGAGACGTTTAGTGCTTGGCGCTTTACTATTCACAGGAGGACTTATGGCAAATTCGTTGCCGCACTTTGAAACTAAAACTTTAAAAAACAACCTGCAAGTTGTTGTTATCCCCATGAACAATGGCACCAATGTCATCACGACTGACATCTTTTATAAGGTGGGGAGCGGAAGTGAAACCATGGGAAAAAGTGGCATCGCTCACATGCTTGAACACCTCAATTTTAAATCCACCAAAAACCTTCGCGCAGGCGAGTTTGACGAAATTGTCAAAGGTTTTGGCGGGGTCAATAACGCCTCTACAGGGTTTGACTACACCCATTATTTCATCAAAAGCTCCACGGGCAACCTTGACACTTCTTTGGGACTTTTTGCCGAACTCATGCAAAACCTAAATCTCAAAGACGAAGAGTTTCAACCTGAGCGCGATGTGGTTTTGGAAGAACGCTTATGGCGCACCGACAACTCCCCGATGGGTTTTTTGTATTTTCGCCTGTTTAACCACGCATACATTTACCATCCTTACCACTGGACACCCATTGGCTTCAAAGATGACATTAAAAACTGGACGATTGAAGACATTCGCACCTTTCATCAAACCTATTACCAACCCGCCAACGCCATTGTTTTGGTGGCAGGTGATGTGGACCCAGAGGTAGTGTTTAAAGCGACCCAAAAACACTTTGAAGCCATCCCAAACACGACGCCCATTCCTCAAAAACACGAGGTTGAACCACCCCAAGATGGCGCAAAACGTGTGGTGATTGAAAAAGAAAGCGAAGTGGAAATGGTCGCTATTGCCTATAAAATACCTGATTTTAAGCATCCCGACCAAGTAGCACTCTCCGCGTTGAGTGAACTTTTAAGCAGTGGCAAAAGTAGCTACCTAAACGACCGACTCATCGACCAAAAAAAGCTTGTCAACCAAGTGTATGCTTTTAGCATGGACAACAAAGACCCCGGTTTGTTTTTATTCTTAGCCGTGTGTAATCCTGGCGTAAAAGCCGAAACGGTTGAAGCAGAGATTTTAGCCATTATTTCGGCTGTTCAAACGGGAAAAATTAGTGATGAAGACGTGCAAAAGGTCAAGACCAACACAAAAGCAGACTTTATTTATTCTCTAGAAAGTTCAAGTGGACTTGCCAACTTGTTTGGTAGTTTTCTTGCCAAGGGCGACATCGCGCCTTTACTTGAGTATGAAGAACATATCAATAAATTAAGCAAAGAAGAGTTGGTGAAAGCAGCCAACACCTATTTTATTCCAAAATACTCCACTACGGTGATATTACGAAAGGATTCACATGAATAACCCACTTATTGGCGCAATGACTGCACTGGTTACTCCCATCAAAAATGGCAAACTTGACGAGGTTGGGTATGCCAAACTTATCCAGCGCCAAATCAATAATGGCATTGACGTAGTGGTTCCTGTGGGAACAACGGGTGAAAGCGCAACGCTCACCCATGACGAGCACCGCCAGTGCATCGAAATAGCCGTCGATACATGTAAAGGCACGAACGTACGTGTTTTAGCAGGAGCGGGTAGCAATGCCACCTTTGAAGCTGTTGGTTTGGCACAATTTGCCGAACAGCATGGCGCCGATGGTATTCTTTCAGTAACACCTTATTACAACAAACCCATGCAAGAGGGGCTTTTCTTGCACTACAAAGCCATCGCAGAGTCTGTGGAGATTCCTGTACTTTTGTACAATGTTCCAGGGCGCACAGGTGTGGATTTGTTGCCTGAGACTATTTACCGACTTTTTAACACGTGCTCTAATATTTACGGGGTTAAAGAAGCCACAGGCTCTATTGAACGCTGCGTGGACTTGCTTGCTCATGAGCCAGCCCTTGCACTCATCAGTGGAGATGACGCCATCAACTACCCTCTTCTTTCTAACGGAGGCAAGGGGGTTATCTCGGTAACTTCCAATCTCCTGCCTGACCAAATTGCTCAGCTGACTCACTTGGCCCTTGAAGAGCACTACGCAAAAGCCAAGGCCCTAAATGATAAACTCTACAACATCAATAAAGCACTTTTTTGCGAAAGCAACCCTATTCCAATCAAAGCAGCTCTGCACATTGCTGGCTTAATCGACACCCTAGAGTTCCGCTTGCCACTTAGTGCACCAAGCAAAGAAAACATGAAAAAAATTGAGACTGTAATGGCTCAATACGATATTAAAGGACTGTAACACATGCAAGGAAAGACTCTCGTTATTAGTGGCGGAACCCGTGGCATTGGACGCGCTATTGTGTTGGCATTTGCCAAAGAAGGTGTCAATGTTGCGTTTACCTACAATTCCAATGCAGAACTCGCCGAAGAACAAGCACAGGCATTAGAAAAAGAGTTTGGCATTAAGGCCAAAGCGTACCCTTTAAACATTCTCCATCCCGAAGAATTTAAAGGCGTTTTTGAAGCTATCGACCAAGATTTTGACCGTGTAGATTTTTTCATCTCTAATGCTATTATTTCAGGGCGCGCCGTTGTGGGCGGATATACCAAATTTATGAAACTCAAACCCAAAGGTATCAACAATATCTTTACCGCGACAGTGAATGCTTTTGTTGTGGGTGCCCAAGAAGCCGCCAAACGCATGGAAAAAGTAGGTGGTGGAAGCATTATCTCCCTCTCCTCCACAGGCAACCTTGTCTACATCGAAAATTATTCGGGCCACGGTACATGTAAAGCGGCGGTAGAAGCTATGGTACGCTATGCAGCTACCGAACTTGGCTCAAAAGGTATTCGCGTTAATGCCATCAGCGGAGGACCTATCGAAACCGACGCTCTGCGTGCGTTTACCAACTACGAAGAAGTAAAAGACAAAACTGCCGAACTCTCGCCTTTAAATCGTATGGGAAAACCCGAAGACATGGCAGGGGCTTGTGTGTTTTTATGCTCCGAAAAAGCCAGTTGGGTAACAGGGCATACACTTATTATTGATGGGGGAACGACCTTTAAATGATGCTTAACCTTCCTAATTTTCTTGCTTTGTTGCGTGTCGTGATGGCCACAGTAATGTTTGTATTTTTAATAGAGCGTGACGCCACCTTTTTCCAAGGTATTCACACAAGCTGGTTGGATTTTTTTGCAGCCTTTGTTTTTGTCCTCGCTGCCGCAACAGATTTTTTCGATGGTTACATCGCAAGAGAATGGAATCAAATGACCAAATTGGGTGCTATTTTAGACCCCCTAGCCGATAAAATGCTTATTTTGGCTGCTTTTTTGGGATTGCTTTTGCTTGACCGCGCCTCTGCATGGGCCATCTATTTGATTTTAACCCGTGAATTTTTTATCACAGGATTACGCGTCATGGCAGCAAGCGAGGGGAAAAATATCGCAGCCTCTATGGCAGGAAAAGTTAAAACTGTCTTTCAAATGATTGCTATTGGTTTGTTGATTATGAATTGGCCTTTAGCGACACTATGCCTCTGGATTGCCGTAGGACTAACGCTTTATTCTGGCTTTGAATACATCATTGGATACACCAAAAATACCAAGGAGGGCACATGCTAATTTCTCTCTTGGTGCTCTCTTTTTTGATTTTTTTTCATGAACTTGGCCATTTTTTGGCTGCGCGTTTTTTTGGTGTCAAGGTGGAGGTTTTTAGCATTGGTTTTGGAAAAAAAATCCTTAAGCGCCGCTGGGGAGAGACGGAGTATTGCCTGAGCGCCATTCCTCTTGGTGGCTATGTGCAAATGAAAGGGCAAGACGACAGCAATCCCACCAACACTAGCCTAGACGCCGATAGTTATGGGGCCAAAACACCCTTGCAACGCATTGCCATTTTGTTTGCGGGACCTTTTGCTAATTTTTTACTGGCTTTTTTGCTTTACATTGCTATTGCCTCCTTAGGTGTTTTGAAGCTTGCTCCCCAGATTGGGGTAGTAAGCGAAGACTCTGCGGCAAGCGCGGCGGGCCTCATGGAAAAAGACCGCATTGTTGCCATCAACGGCACTTCCATTCGCATATGGGATGAAATCAAGCCCATCGTTACCCAAACCCAAGGTTCTATTTCACTCCTTGTGGAACGCGCCGACGAAACCTTGCTACTCTCCCTTACTCCAAAACTTAGCCAAAGCCAAACCCTTTTTGGTGAGGCTATTCAGGAACGGCTTATTGGCATCTCACCTTCTGGCGAAACCGTGACGCTTACTTTTAGGGGCGTACAAAGTCTTGGGTTTGCGTGGCATGAAACAGTGCGCGCTGCGACATTGATTGTGCAGAGTTTGCAAAAAATGATCGAGGGTGTAATTTCTCCTAAGGAGATGGGTGGCGTGATTTCTATTGTCCAGATTACCTCAAGTGCTGCAGATGCAGGTATTGTGACACTATTTATGCTCACTGCTTTGATTTCGGTAAATTTGGGCGTCCTAAATCTTTTACCCATCCCTGCCCTTGATGGCGGCCATATTATGTTTAATCTTTATGAAATTATTATGCGTAAACCTCCCAAAGAAGCGGTGTACATCAAAATGACTTACGTAGGATGGGCGTTGCTTTTGAGCCTGATGGCTTTCACTATCGTCAATGACATCCTACGGCTTTCGGGAGCTTACCAATGAATTTTTATGAATCTACGCTCGATACAATTTTTACACGCATTGAGGCAGTGCGAACGGCTGTCAATCAACATCAAATCATCAAACTTGTTGCCGTGAGCAAAAGCGTTGAACCCCACCATGTAGAAACCATGTACCAAGCCGGACAGCGCGCTTTTGGGGAAAATAAGGTCCAAGAATTGGCCCGCAAAAACCAAGCCCTTTCCACCTTGCCCCTTGAGTGGCATTTTATTGGAAGGCTTCAAAAAAACAAAATTAATGCCTTAATTGACCTTTCCCCTTCCCTAGTACACTCTTGCGACTCCCTAGAGCTGGCCGTTGCCTTTAATAAACGTTTACATGTAAAGGAGAAAACTCTTTCGGTTTTACTTCAAATCAACAGTGCAAAAGAAGACTCTAAAGCAGGCGTTATGCCCGAACATGCCATTGAAACCTACCTTGCCATCAAAGAAACTTGCCCAAATCTGGTATTAAAAGGGGTGATGAGCATCGGGGCACACACGAACGATGTAGCGCTTATCCAACAAAGTTTCGAGACAACGTACCGCCTTTACGAATCCCTCACCCCCCATGGCGCTAAAGTTTGTTCCATGGGCATGAGTGAGGATTTTGAACTTGCCATTCGCTGCGGGGCAAACATGCTACGCCTTGGGAGTGTTTTATTTACCTAGTGCCCTATTCAACATTAGTGCACAATAAACACCTTTTTACTTTTTTCCATGCCTACAAGTAGGCAATTTTTGTACATCTTTTAATCAGCGTTAAGCCTACTATGCTATAGTAAAAACAATCATTCTCTCCATGCTTGGAAAATCCGTGAAAGCACTACTCTTAATACTTTTTTTATCTTGCTATTTTTTACCCTCATTAAGCGCCGATGGGGATTTTCTCACACAAGAAGAGCGTGAATTTGTTTTAAAATACCCTATTTTGAGGGTTTCAAACGACACAGAACGTTATCCGTATAATTTTTATGCAAGCTATGAGCCCCAAGGCTATGTGGTTGATTTTCTACGCCTACTCGCTTCCAAACTTCAAGTAGAGATTCAATTTCTCACCAACACATCCCAAGCACTAGAACACCTGTTTTATGAGGGCCATCTGGACATCTTGACCCCCGCAACATTTTCACACAACCAAGAAGAACAAGTATTGTTAAGTGATGAAATTTTAAACATACGTTACGCTTTTATCACACAAACAAACACCCCTCTTTCCCCGGAAACACTTGTGGGGAAAAAAGTGGCACTTTCGCAAGAGAAAACCAAATACATCCAAAGCCTCTATCCTGAAAATGATATTTTGACTTTTAACTCCCCTAAAGAAGCTCTTGAAGCCGTTGCTTTTGGGTTGGCCGATGTAGCCATTGAAGACTATGTGGCTGCTTTTTATATCATGAACCGTTTTATGCTGGCCAATCTTCACGTCCAACTTCCAGACGACTCAAGACTTCACGACACACTACACATGGCACTACCTTCAGAGTCTACACTCCTGCATCGCATTCTCAACAAAACAATGCGCACTATTACAGAAGAAGAGCTTTACGCCCTTCGTAGCAAATGGCTCCAACATACACAAAATGCAAGCACAGCTACTTTACAATTATCGTCCGAAGAGAAGAGTCACCTAGAGCTCCTTGGAAGCATTCGTCTGTGCATTGACCCTGATTGGATGCCTATGGAGGGAAGTGTTGATGGCAAGCATACTGGCATGTCTAGCGATTACATGCGTCTTGTGGAGGAAAAAATTGGCATTCCCATCACCATGGTTCCCACAAACACATGGCTTGAATCCATCGAAAAGGCAAAAAAGCGCCAATGCGATATTTTTTCGCTTGCGATGCCCACACCCGAGCGCAGGCTTTATATGAATTTTACAACACCCTATTTGGACATTCCCTTGGTTCTTGTTACCCGTCCCGAGGAAATCTTTTTTTCTGATGTTTCTGCGATTCACGATCGACCCATCGGAATCGTCAAAGGATACTCTTACGGGGAAATTTTACGCGTCAAATACCCTAAAATGCTCTTTGTAGAAGTAAAGGATGTGCAAGAGGGTCTTCTAAAAGTGCGTGACAAAGAGTTGTTTGGGTTTATAGATTCCCTGCCCGTCGTGGGATATATCATTCAGCAAGAGTTTGCTAGCCAACTTAAGATTGCAGGAAAATTCGATGAATCATGGGCGCTTGGCATTGGTGTTCGCAATGATGACCCTTACTTACTGGGGATTTTTGAGAAAGCTATTGCTTCTATTGCTCCAGAGGCACACCAACACATTTTAAACAAGTGGGTTTCAGTTCGTTATGACCGCGGAATTGACTACAGCCTTTTACTAAAAATACTAGGCGTATTTGCCCTCTTTGCTTTTTATTTGCTTTTTCGCCAACAAGAGCTAAGGCGCCACAATCAACAGCTTGCCCTCCTCTCTACCACAGACGCACTCACAGGTATTTATAATCGTATGAAACTAGATGACCTACTCTCCCATGAATACAAGTATTTTCTTCGCTACAAGCGTAATTTGTCATTAATCATTATCGACATTGATAATTTTAAAACCGTTAACGACACCTTTGGGCACAAAGTCGGAGATGCCGTACTGGTTCGCTTCACACAAATCATCACCCAAGAAAAACGTGTTACAGATATTTTTGGCAGATGGGGAGGTGAAGAGTTTTTGTTGATTTGCAAAGAAACCGACACCAAGGGGGCGAAGATTTTGGCTGAGAAAATCAAGACCGCCCTTAGCCAGTCGGAATTTGAGCACGTTGGCTACAAAACCGCCAGCTACGGCATTGCGCAATTTGAGGAGGGAGACACCATTGAGTCTGTTTTTATTCGAGCTGATAAAGCCCTGTATTGCGCCAAAAAGAAAGGTAAAAATCGCATTTGCATCCTTGGAGGCTACTCGCGAAATTAGCCTCCTGCCCCTTTACATGTAAAGGTGTTGATAATACACACCACTAAGCACAAGGCCCATCTTTCCTAGCCCCTCTTCTACCAACACACGCTCTTCTTTGTAAAATATATCTTCAATAAGCCCTTCATGCACGCTAGCAACATAGGTACTCATGCCCTCAAAAGAAGCTTCCCTTGACGTATCAAAGAGAACAAACAACTCCACGGCCTCATCCAAAGAAGAGAGGTAGAGGCGAAGCAACCCGTACATTTTTTCTTCTACGGGCGAAAGTGCCTGCTCAAATGCCTGCAACGATGCCTCAAGAAGATGTTTTTTTTCTGGAAAATTTGCACCAAGAAAGGTGTGAATCAGGTGCTGTTTTTTTGCCCTTAAGGTTTCAGGCAAAACACGGTTACGGTGCTTTACTAAAAAAACAAACGCCTGATTGGGGCCCAAAATCTCTGTGTTTGTATGTGCTTTTAGGAGGGTCTTGATTTGTTTACATGTAAAGCGTGACCGAGCACATAGCATAGCTTCATCAAGGGCTTTTAGAATGCGATTGTGCAATGTTTTGGTCTGGCTATCTTCGCATTTTGCCAGCAACTCTAGCATAAAGTGTAGTGTTTTTATATCGGTCTGCATGGCCCATCCTTGTTAAAATGTGCTGATTATACCAAAGCAATCTTTCAACTCCCACTACGCACAAGGAGACTTTGGAATTCTCACAAAAAATACATAACTTTTTATAAAAAAAGTGTGTATATCATACTTTTTGCTACTTTAAAATAAAAACAGGAAAAAGAGGTGCTTCTAAGATAGGCGCGGTATAATGCCATTTTTAAAGACGTATCTTAGAATTTTACCCAAGGAGTGGTGTGTGGATTGGTCATTTATTGTTTCGGTGTATATCAAATTTTTCTTTTTGATGACCCCATTTTTTGTGCTTTCCATGTTTTTGGTCATGACCAAAGAAGAGAGCAGTGAAGCAAAGAAAAAGCTTGCTTTACATGTAAGCGCTTCGGTTATTTTTACTTGTACGATTTTGCTTTTTTTCGGAAACTATATTTTCGACCTTTTTGGCATCACCCTTGATGCGTTTCGCATTGGTGCAGGTTCGCTTCTTTTTCTCACCGCCGTTTCCCTCATCCAAGGGCCCAAAACCGATGCACTGCCCAAAGATGCTAGCGCCATTGCTGTGGTGCCTTTGGCTATCCCTATTACCATCGGGCCAGGCACTATTGGAGCACTTTTAGTAATGGGCGCGGGCATGGAAGGCGTCCAACAAACATTGCAAGGACTATTTGCACTCATTTTGGCCGTAGGAAGTGTTGGCGTGATGCTTTATTTTTCTGGTGCCATTGAGCGTGTAGTGGGAAGAAATGGCCTAACAGTACTGAGCAAGATTACAGGACTTGTATTAGCAGCGCTTGCGGCACAAATTGTTTTCACAGGAATCAAAAACTTTTTGGAATTGTAAAGGGGAATTTTCCCCTTTACATGTAAAGACTCAAGAAGCTGCTAATGCTTTTTTGGCGTAATGAATACCCAAATCAAATGCTTTGATATTTGATTCGTGTACCCTTGGTGGCACTTTTGAAAGCATTACTTCTTTAACCAACTCTTGGTCTAGTACCTCTGTCATCTCTAACGCAATTGCCAAGGCAACCACAGACTGGGTGATGACATTACCCACTTCTTCTTTAGCGATCGTAATGATAGGAATCTCAAAAATTCGCCATTTTTCGCGGTCTTCGTCAGAGGGTTTTACCAAATTTGGCTCCACAACAATAATGCCGCCTTTTTTTACCCCTTCTTTAAATTGGTCATAGCTTACTTGCGCAGTTGCGAGCATAAATTCAATTTCACCCTCGTTGGCATAAGGAAATAAAATCTCACCCTCATCAAGCAAAATGTCTACCTTTGTAGGCCCGCCACGCACTTGTGAGGTGTAGGTTGAAGCTTTGACACCATACCCGCCGTCTTTAATTTTTGCAGCAGCCAAAATCTCGCCTGCCAAAATAACCCCTTGTCCACCCACGCCAACAAATCGCAATTGACTTCGCATCCTTGCTCCTTAGAGTTTCACTTGGCTCTTAGTTTGAGCCGCTTCGATAACTTTTTGATACCCTTTGCAATATTCAAGCTGGGTTGTGTCGTGCTTGAGGATGCCTGTTGGGAATTTAGTTTTTTGCTCTTCTTCACTAAGTTCATCGTATTTTTTCTTAGGAACAATGCGGCCTTCAATCCACTTGAGGTTTTGAATTGCATCGCCCATTTTGTTTTTTCGTCCCAAGTTAATGTGGCAGTTAGAAAAAATATCAAAAAAGGAGTACCCCTCGTGCGCAAACCCTTCTACAAATACTTTTTCAAGCTTTTTAGGATCCAAAACAGACTCACGCGCCACAAAAGTCGCACCCGCCACTTGGGCAAGCTTGGCCGCATCAAACGTGGGGTCAATATTGCCATACTGCGCCGTTACTGTCCACATACCCTGAGGCGTTGTGGGTGAAGTTTGAGAATTGGTTAAGCCATAGATGAAGTTATTAATAAGCACATGATTAAGGTCAATATTGCGTCGACAGCCATGAATGGTATGGTTGCCACCAATAGCAAGCCCATCACCATCGCCTGTGACCACAATGACCTTTTTGCTCGGGTTAGCTAACTTAATGCCCGTGGCATATGCAATGGCCCGTCCATGAGTAGTGTGTACCGTATTGCAGTTAATGTACGAGCTTGTGCGTCCACTACATCCAATCCCTGAGACCACACACACATCGTCCATATTCCAACCCAATTTTTCAATGGCGCGAATAATGGATTTTAGTATCACCCCATCACCACAACCCCAACACCACAAGGTGGGCATTTTTTCTGTGCGCAAATACTCGTCATAATTAAATGCCATTACATCATCTCCTTCACTTTAGCCACCATTTCACCGGGGGCAATGGCTCGTCCGTTTGCTTTGTGCAGGGTTCCAAAATCATCCCGCTTCATCACGCGCTGAATCTCTTCAAGGTATTGCCCCATGTTGAGTTCGGTTACAAAAATCTTTTCAAATTTTGCAGCAATTTCGCGCATGCGTTTTTTAGGGCTTGGCCACAACGTAATCGGACGGAAAAGTCCGGCCTTAATCCCCTCGGAACGTAGCTTCACTACCGCCTCTTTGGCAGCACGAGAAATGCTTCCATAGGCGATAATACAGACTTCTGCATCCTCAAGCATGTACTCTTCATACCGTACTAAATCCTCGTGGTGTGCGCGAATCTTACCCATTAGGCGATCAATGTTGTACTGGCATTGGTGTTCGTCTTCTGTGGGAAAACCTGTGGGGCCATGGTGCAAGCCCGTTACATGGTAGCGGTATCCTTTAAAAAAGGGGTTTAGCGTGGCTGGTTCCGTTGGACCTGCCTCATAAGGGCGATACTCTTTGGGGTCGCCCGTAAATTCTTTACGTTTAACAACAGAAGCTTTAACCTCTTCCAAGTCTGGCAAAATCGCTTTTCCGTGCATGTGACCCAAGGTTTCATCAAGCAATACAAACACGGGTGTCATGTATTTTTCGGCGATATTAAAAGCCCGTACTGTTTCAGTATAGGCCTCTTCTAGACTTCCTGGGCACAAAGAAATGGATTCAAAATCCCCATGCGTTGGATATTTTGCTTGACCAATGTCCGCCTGAGAAACACGAGTCGGAAGACCAGTGGAGGGGCCACCGCGCATAACATTAACTATTACCAAGGGAATTTCGGCTATAAACCCAAGACCAATTTGTTCTGCCTTAAGTGAAATACCAGGTCCCGAAGAAGCAGTCATTGCTTTGGCGCCACTCATGGCTGCACCAAGGGCCACAGAAATACCTGCTATCTCATCTTCCATTTGTATAAACGTCCCACCGCTTTTTGGCAATAAAACACTCAAATCATGCGCAATTTCACTCGAAGGTGTGATGGGATAGCCTCCAAAAAAATTACATCCGCACTCCACAGCAGCTTTTGCTGCGAGCGAGTTGCCGCTTGATACTACTTCTCTAGCCATTCCATCTCCCTATGCGCTCAATTTTCGGTAGCCGTTTTGCTTTACAGCTTCAGCTCGTGCTTTTGCTTCATCCGTAAGTTTTGCAAACTTAAACTCACCGCGCTCAGCCACGTAGATTGCAAAATCAGGGCAGTGAAGTTCACAGTCTCTACACCCGATACATGCAGCAGGTTCTGCCACTTCAATCATCGACCCAAGGGTGGACCCAGGAGCTGGCACCATTACCAAAACTCCCGCAGGACATAAACTTACACACACATCACATGCCTTACAGCGTGCGGTATTGACCCAAACCGGAGTACTCTCCGGTGCCGCCATGACGCTCATCCATTGCTCCTTTAGTGTGATTGCCCGCGTGGGCATCTGGATTAGTTTCAAAAAGCAACCCAGATGCCCACCAAAGGACTATCGCTTATTTAAGACCTCTGCTATTTTCTTGCCAATGTCTGCAGGAGATTGCACTACCGCTACACCCGCGGCACGCAATGCTTCCATTTTTTCAACTGCAGTGCCAGCACTCCCACTCACAATAGCTCCCGCATGCCCCATGCGCTTGCCTTTGGGCGCCGTTTGTCCCGCGATGAATGCTACCACGGGTTTGGTAATATTCTCTTTAATAAATGCTGCCGCTTGAATCTCCAAATCGCCACCAATCTCTCCGATGAGCACAATAGCTTCGGTTTGAGAGTCTGCCTCAAACAAAGGCAAAAGATCTTTATAGCTCAATCCAATAATAGGATCCCCCCCAATGCCAACCGCTGTACTAATACCAAAGCCTTCTTTGCAGACTTGATTAGCACCCTCATAAGTCAATGTGCCTGATTTTGAAATAAGTCCCACAGAACCTTTTTTAAAAATAGCTCCTGGCATAATCCCGATTTTGCACTCCTGGGCTGTAATAATTCCAGGACAATTTGGGCCAATGGTTTTCATCCCTTTTTTAACAGCATATGCTTTTGCCATTTGCATGTCCCGCACAGGCGCACCCTCAGTGATAATCACAGCAAGCGCAATGCCCGCATCTGCGGCTTCCATAACCGCATCTGCTACAAAAGCAGGTGGCACAAAAACCATACTAACCGTTGCGCTTGTCACCTCCACAGCTTGCGCGACGGTATCAAATACGGGCACACCAAGGTGTGTTTGACCACCTTTTCCTGGTGTCACGCCGCCCACAATTTGGGTGCCATACTCTAAACACTGTTGGGCGTGAAAAGTGCCCTCTTTTCCCGTAAAACCTTGAACGATAACCTTTGTGTCTTTGTTGACTAAAATACTCATGCTCTCTCTCCCTTAGCAGCAGCCACAGCTTTTTTGGCACCATCTTCCAAGTCATAAGCGGTAATAATGTTGGAAATATTGGCTTGCTTAAGGATTTGGGCGGCTTCTTGCGCATTGGTCCCATCAAGCCTTACAATCACTGGCACATTCACATTTACAAGTTTTGTGGCTTCCAGAATACCATTGGCAATACGATCGCATCGCACAATTCCCCCGAAAATATTGACAAAAATAGATTTAACATTGGGGTCTTTGAGAATAATCTCAAAACCTTTGGCAACCGTTTGAGCATTAGCCCCGCCACCAACATCTAAAAAGTTTGCCGGAGTTCCCCCTACATAATTAATAGTATCCATGGTTCCCATAGCAAGCCCTGCGCCATTGACCATGCATCCTACATTGCCATCAAGCTTCACATAACTCAATCCAAATTCACCTGCTTCACGTTCTGCGGGGTCTTCTTCGGTGATGTCTCGCATAGCCGCAATATCAGGATGACGCCCCAATGCACTGTCATCAAAACCCATTTTGGCATCAAGGGCGACAAAAGTACTAGCACCCGTTTTAACCAAAGGGTTAATCTCAATCATTTCTGCATCGTTTTGCATGTATAAAGTATATAGTGCTGAAGCAAATTTAATAAACACCCCCATTTGCTCTTTGGGAAGCCCCAGTCCAAAGGCCAATACCCTGCCATGGTATCCTTGAAAACCAATACTAGGGTCAATAGCTACTTTGATGATTTTTTCAGGCGTGGTTGCGGCCACTTTCTCAATCTCCATGCCTCCTTCGGTGGAAGCCATCATTAAGGGCATCTCTTTGGCGCGATCAAGAACAACCCCAAGGTAAAGCTCATCGGCAATATCCACACCCTCTTCGATATACACCTTGCCTACCACTTTTCCCTCGGGACCTGTTTGGTGGGTAACGAGGGTCATGCCCAAAATAGCATCGGCATGCTTCCTTACCTCATCAAGACTACGCGCAAGCTTAACACCTCCGCCAAGACCTCGCCCCCCTGCATGAATTTGAGCTTTTACTACCCAAATAGAACCACCAAGTTTTTTTGCGTTTTCTACTGCCTCATCAGCACTAAACGCAATGTAACCTTTCGGAACAGGTACGCCAAAACGATTGAAGATTTCCTTTGCCTGATATTCGTGGATATTCATCAAACCTCCTAGAGGCCCGCCCTAGGAGGCCTAGCCTTTAAATTGTCGTTAACTTTAGTACGACTTGTCTATCAAAAACGATACAAATCACAACTATAATGAGAATTTACTGCAACTTTAAGGTTGAAAAAAATATAAGTTTTCAACCCACTGTTTCGAAAAAAAGTATAACTTAATTTCAAAATTGTTTCAATTTTATTTGTAATATAGAACAATTTAATGAAAAATTTGGACATTTGGTAACACTCAAAAAAAGTGTTACTTTAAAGGGGAGAAATAAATTGTGCGTTTTGGCAAGAATGCTTTTTAGTAACATATTTTTAAATAATGTATTTTAAAAAATATATTGCCAAGAATACGCGAGTCTTTTGCAAAACTTTGATATTTTGCGGCTAAATCCCATCTCAGCAAAAGTTAGAGCGTGGGTCTCTAGCCGCATATACCATTGATTCTAAAGGACTTCCAAAAGGGTGTTAAAAGTAGAGCTTGGACGCATAGCGCGCGAAGCTTTGGTATCATTAGGATGATAATATCCCCCCAAATCTACACTGACACCCTGAATAGCATTCAGTTCTTCTATAATTTTTGCTTCGTTTTCCGCGAGTCCTTGCGCCAAAGGTGACACTTTGGTTTGAATCTGTACATCTTTGCTTTGCGTCGCCAGTGCTTGGGCCCAGTACAGCGCTAGGTAAAAATGGCTTCCTCGATTATCAAGCTCTCCGCATCGGCGCGAAGGGGATTTGTCTTGGTCTAAAAAGACCCCAACAGCCGTGTCCAAACACTCCGCCAAAACACCCGCTTTGGTGTTTTGTTGCGTTGTGGCAAGGTGCTCCAAAGAAGCAGCCAAGGCCATAAATTCACCCAAGGAGTCCCAGCGCAGATGGTTTTCTTTCACAAATTGTTGCACGTGCTTGGGCGCAGAACCTCCCGCACCTGTTTCAAACAACCCCCCTCCGTCCATGAGCGGCACAATGGAAAGCATCTTTGCGCTCGTACCAAGCTCCAAGATAGGAAACAAATCGGTGTTATAATCCCGCAACACATTCCCTGTGACAGAAATCGTATCTTTCCCTGCTCGCATACGCGTCAAACTCACCCTTGTTGCCTCTTCAGGGGAGAGAATCGTAATATCAAGCCCGTTTGTGTCGTGGTTTTTGAGGTATGTTTTCACTTTTTCAATCAGCACCGCATCGTGGGCACGGTTGGCATCCAGCCAAAAAATGGCGGGCATTCCACTAAGGCGCGCCCGCGAAACAGCAAGCTTCACCCAATCTTGAATCGGCGCGTCTTTGGTTTGGCACATACGCCAAATGTCGCCCTCTTCTACCTTATGGGAAAAAAGCACTTCTCCCGCACTGTTTTTGACCTTAACAACCCCTGATGTACTCAGCTGAAAAGTTTTATCATGGGAGCCGTACTCTTCTGCTTTTTGGGCCATTAAGCCCACATTAGGCACCGTTCCCATGGTTGAAGGATTCAAGGCGCCATGGGCCTTACAATCCTCAATCACTGCTTGATACACGCGCGCATATGAGCGATCAGGAATAAGGGCCTTGGTATCTTCAAGCTTACCCTCTTTATTCCACATTTTTCCAGAACTGCGAATCATAGCAGGCATAGAGGCATCCACGATAACATCACTGGGTACATGTAAATTGGTAATGCCCTTATCTGAATCCACCATTGCCAAAGGAGCGTTTTCTTCTAAAATCGTTGCAATATCTGCTTTGATTTGCTCTTTTAACACGGGCTCTAGCTGTTCGATTTTACTCATCACATCCCCAAAGCCGTTAGTAGGATTGATGCCAAGCGTGGTAAAGGTTTGTGCATGGGAGGTAAAAAGCTTTTGAAAATAGACCTTCACCGCAACCCCAAACATAATAGGGTCAGAGACCTTCATCATGGTTGCTTTAAGGTGCAATGAAAGCAAGATACCTTCGTTTTTGGCTTCATCCATTTGGGTTTTAAAAAACTGCTCAAGGCTTTTTATGCGCATGCGCGAAGCATCAAGCACTTCGCCTTCTTGCACCTTCAACTCTTTTTTGAGCACGATTTGTTCGCCTTTTTCAGTTTCTAGCACAATACTTAGCGTGTCTGCTTTTGGCATCACCAAAGAACGCTCACTGCCGTAAAAATCATCAGCCTCCATGTGCGCTACATGGGTTTTAGAGTCCTTAGACCATACCCCTATGGAATGGGGATGTTTTTTGGCGTACGCTTTGACAGACAAGGGTGCGCGACGGTCAGAATTGCCTTCGCGAAGTACAGGATTCACAGCACTTCCAAGCACTTTGGCGTAACGTGCCTTAATGGCCTCTTCTTCAGGCGTTTGGGGAGATTGGGGATAATTAGGAAGAGAAAATCCTTGGTCTTGGAGTTCTTTAATGGCGGCATTGAGCTGGGGAATGGAAGCGGAGATGTTGGGGAGTTTGATAATGTTTGCCTCAGGGTCTTTTGTAAGGGCTCCAAGTTCTGCTAAGTCATCAGGGTAAGGTGTCTTGGCACTTTGGGGAAAAGCAGACAAAATGCGACCTGCCAATGAAATGTCCTTGGCGTGCACTTCAACCCCCGCAAGGGAAACAAACCGTTGTACAATGGGCAAAAAAGAGTACGTCGCCAGCGCGGGGGCTTCATCGACTTTCGTGTAAATAATCCTAGACATGCGCAATATCTCCTTGGTAAAATTTGATGCGATAGTAACATCTTCCACGTAAAAACCACACTAAGACGCCCAAGTAACTTAAAAGCTTAAACCTTTACATGTAAGGCTTACATGTAAAGGGTGGCTCACCTGCCTTGATTCATGGCGCGCTGGTGTTCGGCATAGGTTTTTGTAAAGGTATGCTTTCCGCTAGCCGTGCGCACAAAATAAAGGTACTCCGTCTCTTTAGGAAAAATAGCCGCACGCAAGGCTTCTTTGCTTACCGTTGCCACGGGGTGTGGGGGGAGCCCTGCGTGTTTATAGGTGTTGTAAGGCGAATCGTCCTCGCGGATGCGTTGTGGCGTGACTTTGGTGTTAGAATAGGGCCCATAATTTAACGTGCCGTCCATTTGTAAACGCATACCTCTTTTTAAGCGGTTGTAAATCACCGAAGAGACAAGGGGCATCTCCTGCACCGAACCCGCTTCTTTTTGAACAATGGAAGCAATAATCACATACCGATACCAGCGGCGTTCGTTATATTCTCCAAAAATCTTTTGTGCTAGCGCCTCATGAGAAGCTTTGGAAAGGGAAACCAGATAAAAAATCAAGTGGCGTTCACCAATCCCTATGGGCACATGGTATGTTTCAGGGAACAATACTCCTTCAGGATAAGGCGTAAAGCTCGCATAAGCCTCTTGCAAACGGGCTTTTGAGAGCCCAAAGTCCCGCGCAACTTGCTCGAAAAACATTTCCGTGGTTTCCCCAGGGATGAGCGTCAAAGGCACCATGGCTGCTTTTGCAGTAGTGAGTTTGTGGTAAAAATCTGCGCGCGAGAGGCGGGTTGTGCCCACATCAATCCAGCCAGATTGCGGCCACCCAAGAAACGCAACCAAATACTTATCAACCGCGGGCGAGAGGTTAAATTGGCGTTGTTCAAGATATGTTATAATCTGGCCTATCGTCCCACTGGGCACGTACACCACGCTCGTGGTCGTCACTGGACGCGTAAGATAAAATAAAAGCGACAAGAGTATGATAACAATCACATCACATGCGATGAAAAAAGCCTGGACGCCTCTGTTGGTGTTTTTTGTTCTTTGCATTGCTTTTTTAGCAACTCTCTTTTATGGAATTCGGATTAGCTCTCTCTCAATCGGAGGGGTCTATGTTGATCAATTGTACATTAAGCTAGATAAAAAACTCATTGTAAGCGCCCACGAAGTCCGTCTTAACAAAACAACAAAGCAGGAAAATTCACGAGAAGAGCTCGTTGCTATCTTAAAATATTTGCCATGGATGAATCGTTTTTTTTACTCCATTGCCATAGAAAATCTCCGCTACGAAGATGAGCATATCGTGCTACGCTACCATCATGACGTGTTTTATTTGGATTCTGATTACGTTACGATTGACGCCACCCTTAACCCCCTAGAGCGTGGCGCAGCTATAGGTATCAAAAAACTCCTCTTAAAAGATTTTGATCTTGAACTCTACGGGACATTAGACCTTGATATTCTCACACAATCGGGTTTTTTTCAAGGAAATTTTACCACCCATGGCATTACAGGAAGTGTAGGATTGCGGCTTGAGGATATGCTGCTCTCCTATGTCGCACAAACCCACTCTTTTAAAAATCTTGCACCCTTCATGGAAGCTTTGGACACTGCGATAGACTTAGAAAAAGAGGTGAGCGAGTGGATTTATCAAAAAATCACCGCAAGCCATTACCAAATTGATGCCCTAAAGGGAAAAATTGACCTGCTTAGTGGAGATTTTTTTCCACACCAAATGGAAGGCTCAGCACGCGCCAAAGAGGTCAATGTGACATTTCACCCCTCTTTGCCCCCTGCGGTTATTAAAAACCTTGGCGTACAACTCTCCAACAATCAACTCATTTTTCACATCAATGATGCCTCTTACGAGGGGGTTGATGTTAGCCAATCAGAGGTCTACATCTATAACCTTTTGACAGAAAAAAATGGCATTGTAGTCACCCTTAAAACCCAAACGCAGCTCAATGAAACCATTCACCGTATTTTAGAAGCTTATGAAATCACCATTCCCCTCACCCAAACTTCTGGAACAACACAAGGTATCTTGAGTCTTGATATTCGATTTTTACCCTACAGCCTCAAAGCAAAGGGAGATTTCTTAGTTCAAGATGCCACCATAGACATTGCGGGTGTGCCGTTTTATTCTCGCGAAGCAACAATTGCCCTTGAAAACACGACACTCACTCTTCGTAATGCACACCTTCGCTACGAAGACATTTTAGATGTTACCCTCTTTGGTACCGTAGAAACGACACAAGGCACCTTTGAAGGAAAAGGAACGATTGAACGACTACACATCGGCCACCAAGACAAAACGCTTGTTTCTTTTTCAAACATCCCCTCCCCTTTGAGCCTTGATTTCTCCACAGCAAATGTGACTCTTTTTATCCCTGCGTTAGCCACTTCTTTGGATTTAGGGGAAAAAGAGAGTCGCATTGCCCTTGAACGCTTAAGTCTTCTTTATCCCCATTCGCCTCTTTTGCAAGAGAGTGGTTTTTTAGAAGGCAAAACCACTGTTATTACACCTGATTTTAAAACCTTTGCTATTGATTTAGATATTACCAAGTTACAAACGCTGCTCTATGAAAATGGAAAGCCCCTTGATGCGCTACGTCTCACCATTCATGCAGACCAAAACAAAACCCTAGCCCGCGCCCAAGGCCTCTCTTTCAGCCAGACCGCTGGGAGCCAAGAGGTGACTTTAGATGGCCTTGACATTGGTTTTAGTAGCACAACACCCCATCAGAGCCAAACCACACAAACTCTTCATGGCACTAATAGCCACTTGCTTTTAGTTGACCAGAACCAATCTTTACCTTTTGTTGCTTACACGCTAGAAAATTCCCCAAAAGGTATTTGGCTCTCAGGGGCATTTGCGCAAGGGGAGCTAACATTTTTGCAAACACCCACCCTTATGGAGCTCTCGCTCATCAAGGCCAACGCTACCCTCGTGAACCATTTTGCCAAAAAAGAGATGTTTGATGGAGGAAACTTTGAACTGACTTTAAAGGGAGAAAGTGCGGAATTTTTTTCTGGTTCTCTTGCGATTACCGAAAGTTACCTCAAAGAGATGGTTGCTTACAACAACCTCATCGCACTTGCCAACACGCTCCCCTCCCTTGCCCTTTTTAAGGGCCCTGGTTTTAATGAACGCGGGTATGAAATCAAAGAAGGAAATATTGTTTTTAGCCAAAAAGATGAAATTTTAACCCTGCATACCATTCACCTCATTGGCACGAGTGCGGACATCATAGGAGAAGGAAGCGTGAACCTCAACGACGAGACGTTACATGTAACCCTAAAACTCAAAACTCTCAAAGACATCAGTCACGCCATTGGGCAAATTCCACTACTAAACCACTTGATTTTAGGGGAGGACCAAAGCATCGCCACAGCCATTAGTATTCAGGGGGATTTAAAAAACCCTGTAATTACCACGCAAGTCCTACAAGACACGCTCATGACCCCTTATAACATCATCAAGCGCACACTGCAGTTGCCTTTTAAGATCTTTGACTAAGCAGTTGTTTCAGGATGCTAGCAAGTGCATCTGGCGAATGCGCCACGTGCGGCGTGGACGTTTGATAGTCTCCAAATCCCCATGTGACATACACAAAAGGCATGTTGGCGTTTTGCGCCGCATAGGCATCCTTAAGGCTATCTCCCACTAAAATTGCTTCACTTGGACTTACATGTAAAGACTCAAGCAAACCAAACAACATAGCAGGGTCGGGCTTGGAGGTGCCAAAAGTGTTAGCCCCCACAATGGTTTCAAAATAGTGCCCAATCCCGCAATGGCTTAGCATTTTTTGGGCAAAAAAATCCGAAGCATTGGTGGCAACAGCAAGCTTTGCTTCTCCATGAAGGGAATCCAGTGTTTCAAAAACACCCTTGTACAGCTTTAATCCTTGGGTGCAGTGCTCCAAATAATGCTCTGTAAAAAGCGCTTTGTGGCCCGGGTCATACTCTTTTGTGCCATAAAAACGCAAGGGTAAATGCTCATCTGGGTCATTAATAAAGCGCACCAACTGCTCCGTCTCAATAAAAGGAAGTCCAATACTGCGGCGCACGTGGTTGATACTGCAAGTAATCCCATGGCTACTGTCCACAAGCGTCCCGTCCATGTCAAAAATAATGCACTTCATAATTTTAGTCCCAAAATAAGCAAATCTTTTTCTTGACCCTCAATAACTGCCACACTTGGTAAATTTCCCCACTCCTTAAAACCAAACCGCTTAAAAAGCTTTAAGCTGGTGTCGTTGTCTTTAAAAATAAACGCAAGGATATTTTTTATTTCTAGTGTTGGGGCTTTTTCAAGGGCCTCGGTTAAAAACTGTTGGCCCAGTTTTTTGCCCCTGAAGTTGGGGTCGATATAGATGCTAATTTCCACCGTTTGCGCATACGCAGGACGCCCATAAAAAGGCTGAAAACTAAGCCATGCAATAATTTTACCATGGTATTCTTTTACCCAAATAGGGCGCTTGGACGTGTGGGCTTCAAACCACGCAAGGCGACTCTCCACGCTTACCTCTTTGGTATCAGCCGTTGAAATCCCTGTTGCTATTGTTGTGTTGTAAATTTTGACAATTTGAGGCAAATCCTCAAGGACCGCCTCACGGTATGATTCAATCATAGCACTCCTTTAAAGGCTACTCCATTTCAAGACGCATGAGGTACATCTCCTCACCGTCCAAAACAGAAACTTCCACACTGTTGCACTTGGGGCAGTAAAATTCATTTTTTTCAAGCACGGATTCGCTTTTACATGTAGAACAATACAACACCAAATCTTGCAAATGCATCAAAAGCTCTGCGTTTTCACACAAAGTACCTTCTTTGAAAGTATCAAAGGCCGTTTTTAGCAAATGCGGCTCAATGCCGCTGAGCTTTCCTATTTTAATTTCTACTTTCAATACCTGCGAAGCACTGTTTTCTTTGGCATTTTTTTCACACAAATCCAACAACGCATTAACAATCGAAAATTCATGCATTAGCAAATCCTTGGAAGGAGCTCTCCCTTAGGAGGCTCTAAAAATCGGTGGCTTCCCCAAGGGGTTTCAAGCACCACTTTTCCCGCATGTTCACCCACCACCGTGCCGATGTAACACGCTTTTTCGGTCTCTTCAAAGCGGTGCAATACACTCAAGGTTTTTTCCACGTCCGCCGCTTCCACGCACAACACCATGGTGCCCTCATTTGCAAACTCGTAAGGCTCAAAGCCCAAGAGTTCGCAAATGCCCTTCACTTCTTGCGCCACAGGAATAGCTTTCTCGCTCACGGCTAGGCCCACTTTGGATGCCTCGGCCCATTCATTTAACACCGCAGAAAGCCCGCCTCTGGTGGCATCGCGCAACGCCAAGGGTTTGATGCCCGCAGCAAACAATGCCTCTACAGGCGCCCACAAGGAGGCACAGTCGGTTTTGAGTTTCATCTCCAAATCCAACTCTTCCCGCTTGGCTAAAATGCACGCTCCGTGGTTGCCTACTTCATTGGAAACAATGAGTGCATGGCCCGCTTTGAGATTGTGCGCTGAAATCCCCTCACACACAATTTCACCAATACCCGTGGTGTTGATAAACAGCCCATCCACACCCCCTTTTGGCACAACCTTGGTGTCACCCGCTACGATTTTTACCCCACTTTTTGCCATCTCTTCTTTCATGCTAAGGACGATGGATTCAAGCTCTTCTAGCAAAAAGCCCTCTTCTATCATGAACGAGCAAGTCAAATACAACGGCTTCGCGCCTGCCATCACAAGGTCATTGACCGTGCCAGCAATCGCAAGCTTACCAATGTTTCCTCCTTCAAAAAAGAGCGGGCTCACTGTGAAAGAATCGGTCGTGAAAGCAATGGGACCCTTTACATGTAAGGTGGCCGCGTCTTCCATTTTTTCTAAAATTTCATTGCTAAAATGCTTGAAAAATAGGCCTTTAATCAGCCCTGTTGTCTCTTCGCCACCCCCGCCTTGGGCGAGTTGAATCCGTTTCATGCCACCCCTTTGTGGGTAAATTTTCCGTATTTAAAGTACGCCGCGCACGCCCCTTCGCTAGAGACCATACATGAGCCCATGGGACTGGAAGGCATACAGGCTTTGCCAAACACCTTGCACTCATAAGGCTTTGCAAGGCCTTTGAGGATTTTTCCGCAAATACAGGATTTGTGGTCATCAATAGGCGTTTTAGGCAACACCGCTTCAAAGACCTTTTCCGCATCAAGATGGGCGTACGCGTCTTTAAGCTTAAGAGCACTGCGTGGGATGTCTCCAATGCCCCGCCACCTAAAACTCTCCCGCTGCTCAAAGTACGTTTCGATGAGTTTTTGGGCGCTCACATTTCCCTCGCGTGAAACAGCTCTAGTGTATTGGTTTTCCACCTCACAACGCCCCTCGTTAAACTGGCGCACGATTTTCAAGATAGATTCCATCACGTCCACCGGCTCAAATCCTGCCACCACAATAGGCGTGTTAAACGCACGCACAATAGGCTCGTAAATCTTTGAACCCGTAATGACGCTTACATGCGAAGGCCCTAAAAAGGCATCAATCTTCGCATCGCCGCCTGCCATGATGGCCTCTACAGGTTCGGGCACTAACACGTGGTTGACGTGAAACAGCACGTTGGGGATGTTTTGCGCCAACACCATTTTCACTAAACTCGCACTCATGGGCGTCGTGGTTTCAAAGCCGATGGCAAAAAACACGACCGTTTTATCGGGGTTTTCTTTGGCAATCTTTAGCACATCCAAGGGTGAATAGAGTGCTCGAATATCAGCTCCCTCAGCGCGTAAGGTTTGCAAAGACCCCATGCTTCCGGGTACGCGAATCATATCCCCAAGGGTGGCCAAGATAACCCCTTCTTGGGAAGCCAACGCCAAGGCATGGTCGATGCGCTCTTTGGGCATGATGCACACAGGACAACCAGGCCCATGCACAAACTGAATCTGCTTAGGCAAGAGTTGTGGAATGCCAAATTTCATGATGGTATGGGTGTGACCGCCACACACTTCCATGATATTAAGGGGGCGTGTTGCCTCGGCATGAATGCTTTTGGCCAAGGCTTTCACATGGGCAGGGTTACGAAACTCTTCAATCAGATCCATGTGACCTCCCCATTACGCCTTCATCATGATCAATATCCCCAGCGTCCATCATTTGAACAATCTCTTCATAAATTTTCAAGCTTTCCAACGCTTCTGCTTCGCTGATTTTTCCCATGGCATAGCCCACATGAATGAGGATGTATTCGCCGACTTCTACTTTTTCATCAATCAAATCTAATGTTACTTGACGCCGCACGCCCATGGTGTCCACGGTCGCCATGTTATTTTCGTCTATTTCTACCACTTTTGAGGGAATGGATAAACACATGTTTTTTCCTTTAACGGCGTAACGCCTTTTTCATTTTAAGATAATTTACCCACTGGTCAATCCCTTTGCCTGATTTGCTGTCAATCTCAATAACATCTACTTTGGGGTTCAGTTTGCGTGCTTCTTTAACGGCGTGCTCAATACTGAAGTCAAAATGGGGCAACAATTCACATTTAGTGATAAGCAACAGATCCGCGGCGCGAAACATCACAGGGTATTTTGCAGGCTTATCATGCCCTTCTGGGACGGAGAGCAACACCACGTTTAAGTGGGTTCCCACGTCATAACTGGCAGGACATACCAAGTTGCCTACGTTTTCTACAAAGACCACATCAAGGTCCTCAAGGGGCATGGCATGCAATCCCTCATGCACCATAAAGGCATCCAAATGGCACGCTTGGCCCGTTGAAATTTGATACGCAGGGGCACCCTTGGCTTTGATGCGGTCTGCGTCCTGGTTGGTCTCCAAATCACCCTCGATAACACCAAGCTTTAGCGCTCCTGTGTCAATAGTTGCCTCCAAAAGGGTAGTTTTACCAGAACCTGGGCTACTCATAAGGTTCACCGCCAACACATTATGGGTTTCAAAATGCTCCCTGATGTGCGCCGCTTCTTTGTCATTAGCATCTAAAATCTTGGTGATAACTGCGATAGTTTTGGCATCATTAAGCTGAGGATTTGGGTGATTCTCGTGATGGTGGTCATGACTATGGTCATGGTCATGGTGATGGTGATGGTGATGATCATGGTCGTGATCGTGACTATGGCTTCGGGTGATGGTGCAACCGCAATCTTTACACATAGAGGTTCCTTTTGGGTTAGTGACTGTGCCCTAAAGCACAAAAAAGACATTATAAACGGGCCAAGTAAAAGCCTCCTTAAAAAGATAAAAACTTACTAAATTTCAGGAGTGAGTTGTGCTATACTGCACCAATGAAATCAACACCATGCCCTTTTTGCAACCACACCCATTTTTATCCTCTAAAAGACGGCAGGCTGGAGTGCACCGCTTGCAATCGCAGGCATTCGCCCCTCAAGCGCGCTGAAACACTCAAACTTCTTGATAGCTTTCTAGCTCAAGATAAACCAAAAAGCGCAGCCAAAACACTTGGTCTTTCTTTGCCAACTGTTCAAAAACATTTCGCCCATTTTCGCCATCTTTGCACTTTGCTGAGCGAGGAGCTGTATCAAAACAATGCGGGTAATTTTAGCGAGTACGAAGAGTATCTTTTTTTGCCAGCTTCCAAACAGAAAAACCCCCATTACATTGTTGAGGGGGTAGGATTAATGGGGTTAAGCACGGGGAAAATTGTCTACACATTGCTCATGCCTGACCATTTTCATACCTACGACGCCCAAGTGCGTGCCAATCCAGAATTCATCCAAACCCTAGAAAGCTATTATCAGTGGCATAAAATCAGCAAATTTAACACCTCAAACACACCACTTAGTCATTTTTGGGGATTTTTGGAAACATTTTTAAAGGGATTTCACGGTGTAAGAAGAGAAAATTTTGGAGTCTATTTAAAAGAGGTAGAATTTAGGTTTAATCATGACAAAGAAACACAAAAACGCCTATTAACGCGCGCATGGAAGGAGCACGAAGCACTCAAGCCTCGTGCAAAAATGATTACGAAGCAGGAACAGCGGCTTTAACAAGTTTAGAAAATTTAACCCCCTTGAGGCCACCAATTTTCTGGGCAAAATCTTGAATTTTATTGGCTTGTCCTTGTACCATGACAGTTTCAAGGCAATTGTCATGATCCACATGTACATGGGTATTGCACATGATTTTAATTTTTGCGTCATGTTGGATGTCGATAATGCGTTGCACTAAATCGTTTTGGTGGTGGGTGTAAATCATTGTTAAAACACCAATAACATCGGAGTTATCGTCTTTCCAATTGTCTTTTACGATTTTTTCACGAATCAAATCACGGGTAAATTCACTGCGTGAAGCATACCCTTGCGTAGAGACCTTTTTGTCAAGCTCAACTAGTAGTTGCTCAGGAAGTGAAACACTAAAACGAATAACATTATCCATTATTTTTCCTTATTTAAGTTAAATTTTAGTAATACTATTGCAAAAATACTTAAAATACAATAAGATTAATTATTATTGTGCTAAATATGTTGCATCAACTGCCCTATGGCAATTGCACCGTCATTTGGTGTTATTTTTTGAGGAAAATACAGGGGGATATTTTCTTTTTTTGTCGCGATAATTAGGCGCTCAAGAAGGGTTTTGTTTTGAAACACTCCCCCGCCGATAACAAGAGGTAATTTTTCTTTTTTTGCAACATCAATAATACAACAAACAAGACCATTAATAAATTTTGTGCATATTTGCTCTTTATCATCTTCTAGCATTGCCAAAAAAACTTCCTCATAATCAATCACACCTTCTTTACATGTAAAAGGGTAAGCCTCTAGGTATTCAGGCTTTACAGCACGCTCAACAAGCAAACCACTCTCACCATCATAACTCACTTTTTCTAACCCAAAAGCCAATGCTGCAACGGCATCGAACAACCTTCCCACAGAAGAACAGTAAGGGGAATTGAGTCCTTTTTGATGAAGTTTTTTCAACACTGCTTGTTTGTTTTTTGGAACATTGCCAAAAAGCCTCTTTACATGTAAATGCCATTTCTCCTCAGGAATATCGCAGAAAATTGTAAATAAAATTCGCCAAATATCTTTAGTGCTCGCATCCCCGCCAAGAAGCTTAAAGGGTTTAAAATGGGCTACGCGCGCATATGCTTTACCCTCACAGCGCAAAAATTCTCCACCCCATATGGTTCCATCGTCTCCATAGCCCGTCCCATCCCACGCCACGCCTAGCACGGGGCCTTCAAGGCCATGTTCAAACATCACCGCACGAATGTGGGCGTGGTGGTGTTGCACCGTGTGTACAGGCACGCCTTGCACTTTTGCCCACTGGGAAGTTGCATAATAAGGATGTTTATCGCACACGATTGCGTCGCATTTCACCCCATAAAAGCGCTCTAGAGTCCCTAGGGTTTTTTCAAAGAACCCAAAGGTTTCTAGGGTGTGCATGTCACCAATATAAGGACTTTGAATGATTTTGCCCTCATAAAAAAGTGCGATAGCGTTTTTTTGCTCGGCCCCTACTGCCAAAATAGTCTGCTTGCATTGGCTTTTGGTCTGAAAAGTTTGGGGCGTTAACCCTCTTGAAGCGCGCAATAAGACAGGTCTATCGCCCACCAACTGTACCACGGAATCATCACTGGCATTGACAATCTCACGGTTGTAGTCCAGATACACATCCACCACACCTGCCAATTTTTCACGCAATAACTCTGCGCTTTCTACGATGGGTTCCCCTGAACGGTTGGCACTTGTGGCCACAATGCACCCGTTTAAAAAAGAAAACAGTTTTACATGTAAAGGAGTATAGGGCAAAAACAACCCTAGCCTATCCGTATGTGGCGCAATAATTTCTGGCAAAGTTGATGTAGCACGTTTTTTAACCAAAACAATGGGTTTTTGAATGGAACACACCATAGTCTCTTCATGCTCACTCAAAAGCGCATGAGAATGGATAGTTTTTATGTCTTTACACATCAGCGCAAAAGGCTTTGTGGGACGTTGTTTTCGTGCGCGAAGCAAGGCCACAGCCTGTGCATTTTCCCCATCACACATAAGGTGAAACCCGCCCATGCCCTTCATGGCCACAATGTTGCCTGCGCACAAGTATTGTGCTAGCGCTTCAATGGCTTCGTCTCCCTCCACCAATGTTGCGCCATCGCTCATACGGTGCAAGCTAAGCGTGGGCCCGCAATGGGGGCAACTGATGGGCTGAGCATGGTACCGTCTATCAAGAGGATTATCATACTCCGCTTGACACAAGGCACACATGATAAAAGGCTCCATGGAGGTATTGGGGCGATCATAAGGCACGGTACGGATGATGGAATAGCGCGGACCACAATTGGTACAGTTTGTAAACGCGTATCCGTAGCGGTGATTGGAGGGGTCGGCCATCTCTTGAGCACAATCTTCACACAAAGCCATGTCGGGAAGCACGGCCGAGTGCTTTGCTCCTGTGTGCAAGCTTTGGCGAATCTCAAAAACGGTCGAATTTTCCAAAGGTTTGAGTGTTTTTTGCAAAAGATCGATGCGGGCAAGAGGTGGCAAGGATGTTTTTAAATCCTGTTCGAAGGCGTCAATTTTTGCCTCGTCCCCCTCCACCTCAATGCTCACGCCCTCGGGCGAATTGAGGACAAAGCCCGAAAGAGCGTGGCTTAATGCAAGGGTATACACAAAGGGCCGAAACCCAACCCCTTGCACCAGGCCTTCCACAAAAAAACACACCCGCTTCAGGGAATGCTCCTATGTGTCCAAAGGAAGTTCGCGGTTAAAACAGACCGTATGAGAAACCCGTGCTTGGCGCGCTGCCACTTCTGCCATGCGCCGATTAGCAAAGAGTCCGCCACAAAAGCCCACATGGGTTGTTTTGAACTCCTCTTTTATGCGGTCAAGCATATCGGAAACAAAATATCCCAAGCTGTCTACGTATCCAAAACTCAGTGTCAAGGCATCCAAATCTGCAAGGCAATAGCTCATCCCACTACGCACCACACGCATAGCATTCAAAGAGCCTTTGAGGGTTTCACCCTCTAGCAAATAATCAATCCTTGGCCCTTTTAAACCGCTAAAAATCATAGCATTATCAAGCATTGCTGTTGTGGCTTCTTGTACCGTGGGAGCATACCCAAACAACACGCCCGCCGCACCCATAAGTGTAGCGATGCTTCTTGGTTCACTTGCAAGAGAAATTTCGCGCGCAAAAGCCACTTGCTCAGGGTACGCTTTGGTAAAATTTTCCACCAAGCGCTCGCCACTACTGCCACTTTCTTTGATAGCATCTAAAATTTCCCCGATAGTATCAGGGAAGTCAACCTTCACCAAATCGACCATTCCAAGCTCTTCTTGGTAGACCATGCACCCATCATCATGGTGTCGACTAAGGTAAAAACATGCCACCGAAGCATCAAAAAGGTGATGCTCTTTTAAAAGTGCAGCAAAATGCCCGTGGGATTTTTCTTCAAAAGCTTGGGCACTTTTTTGAATGAGAGGATTGGTGTACGTCTCTCCAAAAGCAGGGATAATCTCACCATTTTCCAAGACCAACACTCCAATACTCTGGCGGAACTCTCCCCCTTCATACGTAAGCGCATCTTCTTCTGTGGCCTCGCAAGGCGTGAGTGCTACAAACTCCACTCCAAGTTCAAAGAGCGACGCACAAAGCAGGTAAAGCACCAAATCATCTGCCATTTTCATGTTGACAAACCGCTCGGGCAAAATGCCTTTAGCTTCAAAAATGCTATTGAGCGGGAGGCGTAAAATGGGTTTTTCCAAAGAAGCCAACGCTTTAATTTCGTCTTCTTTAATGACCATCATCTTTTCCACAACACTCAAATCACACGGCACCACCACCGAAGTCTTATCAAAAAAGCGTGGCTTACATGTAAGCGCTTCAAGGCGAACCCATCCTGTCGCGGTCTTTACATGTAAAGGATTTTCCTTTGCCATATCTGCCGCAGCAGAAAAAATCTCTTTAAAAGAAGTGCTTTGACTGGTAAAAAGTGTCTCTTTTTTGCTCAAGCGCAAAGGCGCATGGCCTTGGATATTCTTTCCAAATGTGGGTGGAACAAAGGGATTGTGGGTGGCCTTAGCCTGTGAAAGCATTTTTGGCGTAAAGGGCAGAGCAACATGGCACACAGGACGCTCCATACGGGTTTGCCCTAACTGTGTTTCCGTCTTTACATGTAAAGATTTAAAATACAGCGACAACGGTAACGCTTGCGCTAAGTGATCCGAAAAATCAATCAACACCGCCTCTTCACCCTCAACACACAAGGTCACTGCTCCCTCTTGACGCTCAAGGGAAAATGGCAATGGCTTTTCTTCTAACACTTCAAATAAAAAATTCTCCAATACCCCATTATGGGAAACATAGTGAAATTCAAACGCTAGAATCATCATACTCTCTTTGGCACGCAAGATTAGCAACTTGTTGGATGGTGAGCTCTGGTTTTTGCACCACAACGTCAAACCCAATGTTGCGCATATGTTCGATAAATGTTTTTTCCATAACAGTTGCACCTTCGCGCACTGCTTTGGTCATTTCAAGGGTCGTGATGGAGATGACTTCAGGAATAATACCAATCACTTTCGTAGGAGGCCTATCGCCTAGTAAATCCATCATTGTTAATGTTTGAAGCATTTCCACTTCGTGAGCACTTCCTTGCCATGTAATCGAATTGGGCACGTCTTCAAAATCAAAAAAATAGACATCGCCAATTTTACCATCATTTGCATCTACACAATCAAAAATAATCAAAGCGTCATAAGGTGCAATAATAGGGATTAATCGTTCAGCAAGGGTGCCACCGTCGACAAAATCGACGGTGTGCTCAGAAGAAGTAAACGCATACTTTTGTTCAACCAAATGGCAAAGATGGACTCCGACACCTTCGTCGGAGAACATCACATTGCCTATTCCAAGTACAAGAACCTTCATTTAACAACTCATCTTAATGATGGTCGTTTTTAGTGTATTTGTACCCACTGAAAACTGCATCCATGGAGCCTTCTTTGCCTTTGAGGGAGCTAAAGATTGCCAAATAGATATGGATAGGAGTAAAAATCAAAATCCCCCACATAGTGATGTGGTGAATCGCCCTTACATTGGCAAGCCCACCCATCATCGCTTCGATTGGTCGCATATAATCATACAAAAACCCACCAAGGCCTTCATGGTATACATGCACATACAAAATAAGTCCCGTTAGACAAATTAAGACAACCATAGCATACAACCCAAGGTAAGCCATGAATTGAAGCGGATTGTAAGCACCGCGCATATGAGGGTGTGGCCCCATAAATAAGTAATACTTAATCTGCGCAATCCAAGCCTTTGGACTAATGAAGTCCCAAAAAGAAACACGCTCTAATTTGCTAATACGATCAAAAAAGAACAGGTATGTCTTGAAGATTGTTGCTGCTATGAGCACAAATCCTGCAATTTGATGCCACATTCTCATTTCTGCATGCAAAAATAAAATGGGCTCACCCGAAGGCTTAGGGGATGCGAACACGTAGGTCAAGTAAAACCCCGTGCCCACTAGGATAAACATCATAATAAAACGTATCCAGTGCGTCCACCTGTAGCCAGCTGAAAATTCATAAACTCTTGTGCGTTTTGACATTGCTTACTCCTTAGCTTAGCAGCTAGTACCGTTTGGATTGACCTTATAGCTACTGATTTCGTTGCCCTTGGTATCCATAACATGTACCGCACACGCAAGGCATGGGTCAAATGAGTGGATGATACGGATAATCTCTAAAGGCTGAGATAAATCTGCAATCTTAAGACCCACTAATGCTTCTTCGTATGGTCCACGCACACCACTTGCATCTTTGGGAGAAGCATTCCAAGTGGTCGGAACAACTGCTTGGTAATTTTCAATCACACCGCCTTTGATGCGAACCCAGTGAGAAAGCACCCCACGAGGCACGTTGCCAATGTAACGACCTCTGTATTCTTTGTTTTTATCAATCACATACGGAGCGCAAGTTTCTTGATCAACTTTAAGGTTATTAACAAGGCTTTGGAACGCTTCCATGCCACTGTCAATAATCACCTTCGTTTCAAGCATACGGCACGCTGTACGGCCAAGGGTTGAAAGGGCCGCTGCCAAAGGAAGACCTGTTTCTTTCAAGAATTGATCAACAACCTTCACAACACGCGGGTTGCCCTTAGCGTAGTTCACCACAATATTTGCAAGTGGTCCTGTTTGCATTGGCTTGCCATCGTATCGAGGGGCTTTAACCCACGTGTATTTTCCTTTGGTATCAATCGCTTTAGAGTGTGCGAGCTCACCTTTGTCATTGATGGTATCCATGCTTACAAACCCTGTGTAGTTAGGATTTTGCTTACCATCATACGGGTGTAATGGCTCGTTATCTACATACCATGCACGGGTTGCTTCTTCAGTGATTTTACTTTCGTCGATTTCAAGCACTTGGCTCAAATCGCCGTTCATAATAATGCCACTTTCAAAAATAGTCTCATTTGCATTAATAGGAAACTCTTTATACGTAAAGAGGTTAGCCGTTCCTAAGTCGTTCAGAACGCTTTCTTCTACCGCATACGCCTTGCCTGCCATCACAACATCAGGGTAGTACGCACGGTTGATAAAATCAGCAACTTCTTGGTATTTCACCATAAACTCACCCAAGCGCGCAGGGCTCATAAGGTCCATAATACATGTCACACCGCCTACAGTCAAGGACTGTGGATGGGGTTGTTTTGCACCAAAAATCGCCATCATTTGCGCTGCTGTTCGCTGAATGCGCAAGCACTCCAGGTAGTGAGAAAGTGCGATGAGGTTTTGCTCAGGTGTTAAGTGGTATGTTTTGTGTCCCCAGTAAGCATTCGCGAACGGCCCAAGGTGTCCTTTTTTAACAAAGGCTGCCACACGCTCTTGTACGGCTTTAAGGTGGTCATGTCCAGTTGCAATCGGGCTATCAGTGTACTGGAATGCAATCTCGGATGCTTTTTTAGGATCTGCACTTAGGGCAGAAACCACATCTACCCAGTCAAGTCCATGGAGTTGGTAAAAGTGCACAGGGTGGTCATGCATAAACAAAGAGACAAGCATCAATGAACGTGTCAATACCGCATTAAGTGGCGGTTGAATGCCAAGGGCATTTTCTACCGCTTCAATGCCTGCTTTGTAGTGAGAGTAAGTACAAACACCACAAATACGCTGAACAAAGAAGCCCGCATCTCTAGGATCACGTCCCTTTAAAATGGTTTCAAGACCACGCCATAGGGTTGAAGAAGCGTAAGCTTCTGTTACCACATTGTTATCATCAACTTCTACTTCAACGCGAAGGTGGCCTTCGATTCGTGTAATGGGGTCTACAATAATTCGCTTACTCATGGGTTATTCCTCTTCTTTCTTTGAACCTTTAACTGCAGCAATCGCAGCATGCGCCGCAATACCTACAGCCGTTGCTGTTAGCAATGCAACACCAACCTTATCCGCCGTTTTATCTGCCCCTACACCATAGAGTGTTTGATAGAGTCTACTGCCAAGAGGCTCTTCAAATGGGCCCATTGTGTCCCAAAAGTCTGGCTCACTACATCCGATACAGCCGTGTCCCGCCTGAATTGGCCAAGAAGTGTGTTGGTTAAAGCGCTCAATTGAGCAGTTATTAAACGTATAAGGACCTTTACAACCTACTTTGTAAAGACAGTAGCCTTTCTTTGCACCCTCATCACCGAATTGCTCAACAAACTCACCCGCATCAAAGCGGCCACGTCGCTCACAAAGGTCATGAATACGAATACCATAAGACCATTTTGGACGGTTATAAACATCAAGGGCAGGAAGTGCGCCAAAGAGAACATAATGAAGCACTTGACCTACGATGTTTTTCTCACTTGGAGGACATCCTGGTACATTAATAACGGTTTTATTGGTAAATTTACTCATAGGTTGTGCATTGGTTGGGTTTGGATAGGCTGCTTGAACCCCACCAAAACTTGAACATGAACCGATAGCAAAAATAGCCGCAGCAGATTCTGCAGCAGCACGACAATGGGCTGCCCCTGTGGTTCCGTGTGGCCCAACAGTTAAGTAGAACTCGCTTTGTCCTTCTGGAATGCCGCCCTCAACCATCAAGATAAGTCGCCCTTTGTATTTTTTGATGGCATCTTCAAGATTGTGCTCTGCTTGCCATCCCGCAGCAGCCATCAATGTTTCGTGGTATTCAAGGGAAATAAAGTCAAAAAGTAAACTGTCGATTGTTGGTTCTGCCGTTCGCACTAAACTCTCACTACAGCCTGTACATTCTGCCATGTGCAACCATACTACTGGCAAACGGTCTGTGAGTTCAGCAGCTTGCGCCATCAATGGCGTGAACGAAGAAGGGAGAGACAAAAGTGCTGTCATACCCGCTGCCCACTTCATAAAATCACGGCGATTAACGCCATTTTCGTCCATCATACTACGAACGGACTTATCTTCCCGAAGCTTCGGAAATTTAGAAAGTTCTGCAAGTCGCGCAGAAACCCTCTCAAACATTTCGGCATGTTCCATCGGTTACTCCTATGTAAGATTTCATCACCCACCAAACAAAGCAATTTATTCAATGAATGATTATTCATTTATATTTAATCTAATCTTGCCACAAAGCACAATGAGTCCCCTCTCATTTATCTGCAACATCCGCACAATAGTGTAGAAACGAAACATAATTTTAAGACAAATTGAGTATTTTTTTAATTTAATTTTAATCTCATAGTGGTGAAGTTGTGATAAAATAATCTGAACATCAACTTAATGATAATTATAAAGGAATTGCACATGGTTTTGGGATTTAGTATGTCGCTTGCACTCTATGTTAGTAGCATTAATGATTATCCCTATTTAGAAAAACGTGTGCCGCGCCCTCAAAAAAAAGAGGTTTCTATTGATTCAACCGTTACTCCTCGTGATTTCAACAAGAAAGCAGATGATTATAACCGTTGTATGAATGACGGAAAAAGCGAGAAAGATTGCAGACATTTACTTGGTCCAACGTACCACTTCAACATTGAAATAAAGCCTTAAAAAGTGTTTACTAGAGGAGTTTTACTTCAAAGAAAAATTACTGGGTTGTACACACAGAACAAACATCAAGACTTTTAAAAACAAGTTCGGCCTCACGCACACTTCTAGCCCCTAAAAGTGCCTTTTGAATCACAGAGGGTTCTTTTTTGGTGCCATTTCCAAGATTCCACACCGTGGGAGTGATGATATCATAGGAGAGAATTTTCCCTTTTTGTAGTTCAACCCTGTGTAGCAATGATCCTCGAGCCGCTTCGACCACACCTTGCCCTTTTATATTTAAGGTTTCAATCGGAAAAGTAGGTTTAACACAAGAAGGCTCTTCAATACAAAGGGCATCAAGCAAGTGTCGCGTTTGAACCACAAGGTGTGCAATCTCAATCACTCGGGCTAAAATTCGCGTGATTAGTGCATCTTTATATTTACGATGCATCTCCCGCACCAAAGGCTCTTTTTGTATCATCATGCGCGCCAAAGGGCCTGTTTCAAAATATTTGTTCTTATACAGAGCACTTTTAGAGTAAGTGTGACCATTTTTTTCAAAAAAGGTGTTGACCAAACTTTCACTAACATATTTTGGATCTGCGTTCACAACGCGAGTTTTAAGGCATTTTTGCGCACCCAGTCCATTATCAAAACCCAAAGCCAAAAACCTATCATAGCTTCGCCCAAGTGTCACAAAAGGTTCCCTGACAAGCACTTCAAAAATCATTCCCAACAACGGCATATGACCTAAGGTGCCAAAGACTATTTTTTCGGTCACAATTTCTCCACAGGCCACTCCAAAGAGGGTTTTTTCGCAAAAATTGTCCACCTCATCAAGAAGCAAGCGTGCTTGCATAATGTCCATTTGTGTAGGGTCACAGGTGACGCCACCAACCATCACGTAGCTCCCATGAGGCCATTGCCCACTAAAAATAGCACCCATTTTTAAAATTTTTGAAAATGCTTCTTGTGTTGCTACCCAAGGCTTACCCTGAGGCAAAACAATTTTTTCGAGACGCTTATCATGCTTTGCTAATTCTGGCACAACAGAAACCATTAGCCATTTTAAATGGTTTTGAATTTTTTCAGCATTGAGCACAATGGTGCGAATTGCTTTGGCTTTGGCTGAAATTTCAAGAGGGTATCCAAGAGAGGTGTAACAATCCTCAAGGGCCAACACAGCGGCACTGATATGCGCATGGGAACAAATACCACACACCCTAGGGGTAATGACAAGCGCATCAAGCGGGTGTCTCTCTTTTAAGATTTCCTCAATACCGCGAAAATTTAAAAAAGAGACCCTTGAATCAATAACTTTATTGTTTTCCCATGCCAACTCAAGCTTTGCCTCTCCTTCGATTTTAGTGATAATTTCTTTACTAATCCTCATCCATTAGCCTTTTTTCCAATCGTTCAATTCTAAACCCTTTAGCAACACCAGCAAGGGCATAATATGCACGTCTAGAAATCCCTACAGGAACAGCGGGAAGTGACATGTATTTGGGTGTCAAAAAAAGCGTTTGCCTAGGGAAGCTTGGTTCAGTACACCCCAAACAAGGACTACCTACACGTGTTTTACTGCTCGTCTCATTCCATAAAATTTTGTTGCAATTTGCGTGTGTCATGGGGCCTTGACACCCTTGCTCGTAAAACAAACACCCCTCTTTTATGCCAAAGGTATCACAATCCACCTTCCACTCAAAATACTCATTACGCAAACAGCCATGGTGGGCAAGGTATGCATAAATTTCCTTTGGACGGCAAAGAGTGTCAAGCACCAAAGGGCGGCGGTGCTTTAGTAGCATAAGCGTCTCAATAACCCATGAAGGATGCACCGGACACCCAGGAAGATTGACAAGAGAATTGCCTGCTAGCGTTTTCAATGCATCCCCAAAAAAGCCGCCTTTTTTTTCACCTCGAAAAAGACCACCCATGATTTTCTCTGGATCACGCTCTTTAAACACACCACCAAAAGAAGCACAACTTCCCACACACACCACATGGGTTGCGCGCGGCATCAGCACACCTAAAATCTCATCCAGCCCCATCCCATGGCGCTCTATCATAGAGGCATCATGACTCAAAGCACCCTCAATAATGAGCACATCAATAGCAGCAGGAGAATCCATTAGTGCTTTTAAAGTAAAGGGGGAAGGAAAAAGGGGATGGTATAAAAAAGAAAAAACCTCACAAAAAGAGGCAAATTGCGTATAATTTAACAAAGAGTGGCTATTACCATTACATGTAAGGCCCTGAACCCATGCAATGGTAAAGGGAGTTGCCTCAGGCATCTTCTGCTTTCAAGGCACGGTAGATGTTGTCTGCAATCTCGTCCACATAGGTTAACAGTCCTCGCGAAAGCGTATTTTCTCCATTAAGAAAAACAAACCCTCCCAAATAGCCCATTAGCAACCCAAAAGCGGTAAAAAAATCCTGATTGCGAAGTTCGCCTTTGCGCACGCCCTCTTCAAAGAAAATCATAAGTTCGGTCATAAACTCACTCACGCAAAGCATCCCTTCGCATCCGTCTTTAAAGACCTCTTTATTTGAGAGAAAAACACGTAAAAAATAATTCAAGTGTTCGGGTTTTTTTTCCGCAATCTGAAAGTAGGCCTCGACAATTTTTTGGATTTTTTCTTCCGTAGAAATGGGCATTTCATTGATTTTTTGGATTTTTTCCGCAATCATTTTTGAAGAATAACGAATAATTTCTCGCGCCAAAAGCTCTTTGGAAGTGTAGTAGTTATAAATATTTCCCGCACTCATCCCGATAGATTTTGCAATCTGGGGAATAGTGGTGGCATAAAACCCTTGGGTCGAAAAGAGTTTTAATGCCGCTTCTAAGATAAGTTCTGATTTGTTATTTACCTTTGCCACAATCTTTGCGTCCTTTACATGTAAAGCTTTTTACATGGTAGTTTTCGCAAAAGTGTAACACAAATACCCAAACAGTCAACTTTTGTTCACCAGAAAAAACTTCCACCGAGCATTGTGTCTCTCCTGTTAGAAAGAGAGGTTTTCTTGCGCTAACGCTTTTTTTAAAGTCTCCACAGAAAAAGCTTTATCATACATGTGCAATTCTTGCCAAGTAGAACCAATGAGTTTTGGTTTTACGTTGGTGTTTAGTTTCTGGCGAATGGCATCTAAAATCCGCAACAATATCGTCTGGACGCAGTAGTATTGTGCTGCGGTTAGGCGCTCACTCACTTCCACTAAACTGACATAAGGGGCAACCCGTTGCATCCTGCCATCCATGTCAACCTCGAGCCAAATACGCTTTGCATAAGGGTGTTGGTACTCTACGCCAAACTCGTTGACAAAGGAAAATTTTCGCAACTTTTGGGCAAAGGTGGATTTAGGCAAAGGATGTTTAGCGTGTTCAAAAAACAAAAAAGTAACCCACAAAAAATACTCTTCAAGTAAAATCCCTTTTTGGTTAATTTCGCCAATGGTCTCTTCTTCGATTTCCAACTGTTCGCGCAAGTATTGTAAGTGTTTTGTGCGCCAATTAGGGGTCTTGTCTTCTGCTTTTTTTTGCCATTCTATCAAAGTGGGCCGAGGGATATTGTAGCGTTCTACTAGGGGCTTATAGGCAATTCGCATTGCTTCCTCCAAAGGTCAGGATTCATCACTTTATTGGGCTAAAGCATGAAATGCATGCTTTAGCCCAAGATGATTGCCTTTCTTGGAAGCAAAAATCGTACCATTATTTTACGAAGATTGGCCTTCTTGCCCTTGGGGCATCATATGCTTAAGGGTTTTTTTTATCTCTTTTTTCTGTTGTTTTTTCTTTAATTTCATGAGCGTCTTTGCAAACGCCTGCATATCATCGGTCGTATCGGCTTCATCCATGATTTCTACACCTAGCACCGTCTCGATACAATCTTCAAGGGTTACGATACCCTCCGTTTGGTCATAGCTGTCTATGACCACAAACATATGCTCACGGCGCTTAATAAACATATCTAAGGCATACGAAACGGGAATATTTTCGTGAATCGAAAATATTGGTTGCATGATGCTCTCAATGGCAACGTCTTGATTAATGATGGCCTTTTGAAAAATCTTCTTTGCCATCACCATGCCAACAACATTGTCAATACTACCCTCGTACACGGGTATGCGCGAAAACTTGTGGACCTCTTCTTTTAAAAGCACGTCGCGTACGCTCATGGTTTTCTCCACCGCAAACACCACGCTTCGGGGAGTCAAAATATCGTACACCTTGCTTTTACTCAACTGCAAGGTGTTTTCAATGATGTCAGACTCTTTTTCATCAATAATACCTTCATTTTCTCCCAAAAGTGCGCTTTGCAAGAACTCTTCACGGGTCATTGTGTGCCCTTTTTTGTTTCCTGCAATTTTTTTAGTTACAAAAATAGAAACAACCACTAACGGATAGGTAACAAAAACTAAAAATCGTATGCCAAAGGCTGCAACGGGAGCCAACTCTTTCCAATACAATGCGCCAATAGTTTTTGGAATAATTTCAGAAAGAAACAAAATAAGCAACGTAAGAATAGCTGAAACAAAAAACATTGCCTCAGAGCCAAAAATCTTCACTGCCTCAGCACCAACACCTGCTGCTCCTGCGGTATGAGAAATCGTATTGAGAATCAGAATCGACGAAAGAGGGACATCAATGTTTTTCTTAAATTTTTCAAGCAATTGCCCAACAGATGGACGTTCTTTTTTGAGTACTTGAATATAAGAATAGCTCAAGGAAAGCAGGATAGCTTCGAGTAGCGAACAGACAAACGAAACCCCAACAGCAATAGCCACATAAATAAACAAGAGCGTCATAGCACACGCTCCCAACGCTGAGGACTTGTAAAAAAATACGCGGTGACTTCCAAAATGCGCATGCGCATCTCCACAAAGCACCGCTTAGGCGATGAAGGTTCAGACATGGTAGTGTTTTAAAAACTCCTTTGTTACGGTAATTATTTTTCTCTCCTGCAATGAAGCAATCACCGCAGGGTCGCAATCTGTATCTTTAGGCCATTCACGCGCGTACCCATCAAGGGCCGTTTTATTGGTACCATCAAGAGCAATGTAACCCTCTTCTAGGTACACATCACGCAAAGCATCCATGTTGTTCACCGCACGCCAAACAAGCATGTAGGGGTTAGCAACATTGTTGCTCGCATAGTCAACAAAAACAAGCAGTTTAACATGTTCCTTGAGGACTTTCAAGGCCTCGTACACCTCTCCCATGGAAGAGGATTTTTCCACCCCAATAACACACACGGGTGTTTTTGTGTGGGTTTTGTACTGTTTTACTGCTTTAATCTCGGGAACGAGTGCCGACATTTTAGCATAAAGCTCTCCATCTTGCAGTATCTTTTTGTCTAAAAAAGGAACGTTATCTTGGGTACAATCAAGACCTAGTTTTCCCCCATAGCAGGCATTAGGCGAAGCATGGTCAAGGGCATCGCACACCCCCTCACTAATCACGATATTACCCACCTTAACACGGTCAAGAATGTATTCACTCACCGCGTCATAATCACCAAGCTTTGGCGCATCAGCTCCCAAAAAGAGCGCGTGCTTCACAAAACTCATCTGCCCTACTCCCCAAAACGCGTGCATAAATTGCTTGGCATGTCCAGGATAGCGGGTTTCCATCTTGGCTAAAATAAGGTTATGAAACACCCCATTTTCAGGCATCTCATAATCAATCAAATCAGGCGCTGTGGTTTTAAGCAAGGGCAAAAACACCCGTCCTGTGGCCCAGCCCATGTATTTATCCTCCAAAGGTGGCTTGCCCACCACCGTAGCCAAATAGACAGGGTTTTTTTTGTGCGTAATGCAACTTACCTCCATCACAGGGTAAGGCTCTTTAAGAGTATAGTACCCCGTGTGGTCACCAAAAGGCCCTTCGATACGCATTTGTGTTGGATCCACCCAACCCTCGATGACATAATCCACATCTTCAGGTACATAGATAGGGTTAGTCAAAGATTTAACCAAGCGGGCATTTTTTTCTTTAATAAGCCCGTAGAGCATCAGTTCAAACACGCCATTTGGCATAGGGGCTTGCCCGCACCAAATGTAGAGCGGGTCTCCGCCAATGGCAATAGAAACAGGCATGGGTTGCCCTGCTTGTTTGTATTCGTGAAAAAAGTGCGCACTGTCTTTGTGAATTTGCCAATGCATTCCAAGGTGTGTTTCATCGTACACTTGCAAGCGGTACATACCAAGATTGTGCTTTGTGCCATCCAAACTGGTTGTATAGACTTGCCCCATGGTAATAAAAGGTCCGCCATCCTCGCTCCACGTGGTCAACACAGGGATGTCGTACAAATTGGGCTTTTCTTGCACTACTTCTTGGCATACACCCTTGGAATTTAGGCGTTTTGGAAAAACATTTTTGAGGTTAAAGAGTTGGCCAAGCATGCCCATTGTGTTAAAAAACCCTTGAGGAGGCTTTACATGTAACAAATCATCAATTTCTTTAGCGACCGCGTCAGGCTCTTTGCCAAAAAACAAACGGGTGGCTTCGTAAGAACCAAAGACGTTCATCAGCACCGGCACATCAAAGGTTTTACCCAAACGTTTGCTTACAGGCTTAGTAAAAAGCAAGGCTTTAGAGTCGGGTTTTTTGACTTCCACATAGGCTGTGTGAGGGATTTCTAAGTCAATATCCACAGGTTCGTCGATAACCCGTAACAATCCGTGCTGTTTGAGTAAATCAATGGTTTCTTGCATCTTTCCCCTCCTAGTCGTTAAAAATAACCGTCATGGCCATAGTTTCGGCCTCTTTAAGCAATGCACGTGCTCCACGTTCCACCATGCGTTTGGCCAAAACTTCACCCACGTGGGCGTATTCTTCCCTCTTATATGTAAGGCTTTCCTCGAGGATTTGGCTAGCATCTGGCAAACCTACCATAGCCTTTACATGTATATGGTCTTTTTCCAAGGTTGCGTTCACGCCGATAGGCACTTGGCATCCCCCTTCTAAGATGCGCACAAAATCCCGCTCAATGGTTGTCTCGATGATGGCTTCGTCGTCGTTTAAAAAGGCTAACATTTCGCGAAGTTCTGGTGTGTCCACGCTTTCGATACCTAAAGCCGCTTGGCCGCTTGCAGGAATCATCCACGTTTTTTCGATAGGCGCAAAATAGCGCACTTCCTCTTGAAGCCCCAAGCGCACAATGCCAGCGGTTGCTAAGATGATGACGTCAAATTCCCCCTCTTTAAGCTTACGAATGCGGGTATTGACATTGCCTCGCAAGTTTTTAATCACCAAATCAGGACGCTTGGCTAGCAGTTGCATCCGACGGCGTAAACTGGTTGTGCCCACCACGGCACCTTGGGGCAACGCGTCAAGTGAAGCGTATTTTTCTGAGAGCATCGCGTCACGGGGGTCTTCGCGCTTAGTGAGTGCCACAAGGGCCAAACCTTCAGGAAACTCTGCGGGTACGTCTTTGAGGCTATGCACCGCCAAATGGGCATTGCCGCGCAACATCTCCTCTTCAAGCTCTTTGGTAAAAAGTCCTTTGCCACCAATCTTTGCCAGTGGCGTATCTAAAATCTTATCGCCTTTTGTTTTGATGATATTAAGGTCTATATGTAAAGAAGGGTACCGCTCCATAAGTAAAGCTTTGATGTGTTCGGCTTGCCATAAGGCTAGCTGGCTTCCGCGGGTGGCGATGATAATGTTTTTCATATTAATCCTTCTTAAGTTCTTTAGTATGGGGTGATTCTTCAATTACCTCCACGTCAATGACGCTTTGGTCGCGACGCGTACGTCCATCAGGGCGAGTAGCGGGTGGCGCGAAACGCTTAGAGACCAACGTCGCCACGGCGCTAAATTGCAAGGCAAGTCCTACAATGTCGCTAAAAACTCCAGGTAAAATGAGCAAAAATGCCCCAATCACCGTAAAAAGGCTAATTTGGCTCAGCCCTTCAGGAGTAAGATTACGCTGGGCAAGGGCTTGCAAGCTTTGGGCAAGAGTGGCGCGAAAGTTGGCCAAGAACAATGCACCTAAAAACGCCGTGCCCATAATCTCCACAAAAGCACCAAGGCCGCCAAGTTGGCTAAAGACATTGACACTAATGAGGGTTTCAAAAAACACATAAAGGATAAAATAAATCACACCAAACGCCTTAGAATCTCCGCTTCGACCACATCGATGCCCATGCCCTCTTTTTCAAGAGTTTTGCGGCTCACAAGCTCCACCTTGCCCTCTTTAAAGTCCTTGCCTACAACCACCGCATAGGGGAATCCGATGAGCTCAAAATCGCTCATTTTAAACCCAAAACGCTCATTGCGGTCATCCAAAAGCACTTCTACGCCCTTGGCTTTTAAGGACTCGTACAAGGAGACGGCGTAGGCCAAACTCTCTTCGTCTTTGGTATTAGAAACGATGATTTCAACGGCATATGGGGCGGTTTGAAGGTTCCAAATGCACCCTTTTTCATCGTGGCTTGTTTCAATCATCACCGCAATCAAACGGCTCACTCCAACCCCATAACACCCCATCCAAAAAGGCTGTGCTTTGCCGTTTTGGTCCAAAAAGGTTGCGTTCATGGCTTTAGAATACTTTTGACCCAGTTGAAAAATGTGCCCTACTTCGATACCTTTGGTGATGCCAAGCTTCCCGCCACATGCCACACAGCAATCCCCCGCCTCCACTGCGACCAAATCCTTAAAACGCGAAGGTTTAAAGCTTGCAACTTTCACGCCCACCCAGTGATAGTCTTGCTCATTGGCACCACAAATGAGGTTAGCCTCACCTTCAAGCTCTTGGTCGATGTAAAACTCTACGCCCTCAGGTAAGCCAATAGGCCCGCAATACCCTGCTATAAGCCCTGCTTTTTCGATCTCTTCCGCCGTTGCGTCGGTGAGTTCGAGGGCACCGCACGCGTTTTGCGCTTTGGTTTCTTGTAACGCGTCGCACCCGCGTACAAAAAAGACCACCACAGCTTCTTTGTCTTGAAAAACAGCTTTTTTAATGACCGCTTTGATGGTATAAAAAGGGTCTACATGTAAGTACGCGCCGACTGCTTCAATAGTGTTTTGATTGGGCGTGTGAAACTTGGCGGGATTAGCCTGTGGAGCTTCGAGGGTTGTGGTTTTTTTAGCGCGCTTTGCCGCTTCGATGTTGGCACCATAGTTGCACCCATCGCATACCACGATGTCGTCTTCCCCATTGGGCGCTAAGACCATAAACTCTTTGCTTCCGCTTCCGCCAATAGCCCCGCTATCTGCTTCAACTGCGCGAAACTTAAGGCCAAGACGCTCCAAAATACGCGTATAGGTGGCTTCCATAAGGTTAAATTCACGCACCAAATCCTCTTGGCTCGCGTGAAAACTGTAGCCGTCTTTCATGGTAAACTCACGCCCCCGCAACAGACCAAAACGTGGCCTTGCTTCATCACGGAATTTGGTGGTGATTTGGTACAAATGCAAAGGCAATTGTTTGTAAGAATTAATGCGATTACGCACCATGTCTACCACCACTTCTTCGTGGGTTGGGCCCAACACAAAGCCATTTTCTTTACGGTCGCTAAAGCGCAACAGCTCTTTGCCAAACACACTGTAGCGCCCGCTTTCTTGCCACAAATCTGCAGGACTTACGACACCCATTTGCACCTCTTGGGCACCAGCGTTATCCATCTCTTCTTTCACAACTTGGCGGATTTTATCAAAAACAATTTTACCCATAGGCAAAAAGTTATACAAACCGCTTCCTACTTGTTGAATAAACCCTGCGCGGGTTAAAAAGATGTGGCTAGGAAGTTGGGCATCCTTGGGGGTCTCTTTTGTTGTTGGGGCGTAAAGGTTAGAAAATCTCATGCATGTTTCTCCAGTTGATAGTCACATTGGTAATGGTCGAGTTGTTTGTTTTCTTCTTCGTTAATGTCAAAAAAGTATTGAATGGCTTGCACAATGGTATCGGATTCTGGCTGTTCAGCAATGGCTTTAAGGTTTTTAGTAGGACGATGCAAAAACGCGTTAAAGACTTGATGCACCACGCGCATCACTGCTTCTTCGCTCTCTTTGGGAATGTACCCTTTTTTTGCCGCCTTGGCGACCTCTTGCATGGCGCAATTTTTGGCTTTTTCGCGGATTTCCTTGATGATGGGATCCACGCTTAGAGTTTGTAACCACCTGAAAAACTCGATGGTCGAACGCCCCACAATGCCATAGGCTACCTGGGCTTGTTCTTCCCGAAGGGAGACGTTGCGCGAAACGATTTCTTTTAAATCATCCACTGCAAAAACCTGCACATTTGCACGGGGTGAAAGCTCGATGTCTCGAGGCACCGCAATATCAAAAAAATAACGCGGATGCTCTCGGTAAGAAAGCATCCCATCCGTCACAATGGGCTTAGAAGCGCCTGTGGCAGAAAAGATGAACGAAAAGCGGTTGACGTATTCGCCTAAAAAGGAAAAATCATCCACCCGCACGTCCCCTTCCACACTCGCCGCTAGGGCGTAAGCATTCGCAGGGGTGCGATTAATGAGCACAACCTTGGCCTTGTGTGCTAGCAAATGCTTCACCGCCAACGTGCTCATCTCGCCCGCACCAATCACCAACACTTCTTTCCCTTCTAACGACCCTGCAATCTCCTCGGCTTTAGAAACAGCAACACTCGAAACAGAAATGGGACTTTGAGAGATGCTTGTCTGGCTACGCACCAAGGCAGCACAGCGAAAAGCATGGTGCATGGCACGGCTGAGTTTCAGGCCACAAAACCCTTCTTCATAGGCAAAACGGTACGCATCTTTGAGTTGCCCCACAATCTGCGTCTCGCCAATCACCAAGCTATCAAGAGAGGAAGCAACCGCAAAGAGGTGATGGATGGCGCCATTGTCTTCGTACACGTCCACACGCCCAAGAATGTCCTCTTTATCCACCTTGCACACTTCCACCAACTGGCTCGTGATGTGGGCTAGTGCTTCCTTGCACTCTTTGGCGCTTGTGATGATTTCAACACGATTGCACGTAGAGAGAATGATGGCTTCATTAAGACTTGGATGAACAACAATGCGACACAGCATGTCGCGTAGTTTTTCTTGTGAAGCAAAAGAGAGTTGTTCGCGAATCCCAATGTCGGTGTTTTTGTGCGTGAAACTCATCGTCATATAGTGCATCAGAACTCTCTTTCAATCATCTGAATCACGACCTTATCTAGCCCCTCTACCCCTGTTTTGGCAATAGCTTCAAGGGCTTCTTTGCCAAGGCTTTTGGCGTGGTCGATTGCGCGCGCAAGAGCGCCTGTGGTGCGCATTTTTTCTTGAATCCACACCGCTTGATCGGGCGATAATACCACGCCAAAAAGCGAAAGGAGCACCGCCTTGTCTTGCGCATTTAATGCTTCATACATGTAAAGGTATGGCAAGGTTGTTTTTCCCTCGGCAAAATCATTCAACGCAGGTTTTCCCAACGTCTGGCTGTCTTGCGTGATATCTAAAATGTCATCCACAACTTGAAAAGCAAGCCCCAGATTTCTCCCATACGTCGCAAAAGGTTCCCATGGTTTTCCCACAAGTTGCGCTGCTGCTTTTGCGCTGGCTTCAATGAGCGAAGCGGTTTTGTTGTAAATCATCTGGTCATACGCCGTTTTATCAGTGTGAAAGGCTTGGGAAAGTTCCACGTCTTGAAGTTCACCAAGACTTAACAAAGCAACCGCATTAGAAATTGTTTGGGCAACCGCAGAAGGAAGGGCGCAAAGTTCAAAAAACCCTTTGGAGTAAAGAATATCGCCTAGCATAATGGCGGTTTTGTTGCCAAAGCAGGCATTAACAGAATCCACCCCGCGTCGCGTAAGCGCGTCGTCAATCACATCATCGTGCAACAAACTTGCCGCATGAATCAGCTCCACAATGGCCGCTAACTTCACCGCATCAGGATGCGCACCAGCAATTCTTAAAATCAACTTCGCCCGAAGCCGTTTTCCACTGGGGACACTTTCGTACAAAGCACACACCCGTGCATCGCCCAAAGAAGCGACGATTTCCCCCATCGTTTTTTCTACTGATTCAAGCACCTATTCATTCCGCCTTGTTCTAGGATCATCAAACTCAATCAAAACACGCTTTTGCCTATCTTCAATATACACTTCTAGAAATGCCACTTTTTTCTCTGTATCAAAATCTTCAAACACTAACCACAACGCTGTCTTTCCTGCAATCCTATTAGCAGGATCAAACAACAAAGGCTCCCGCACTACCTCAAGACCACGGCGCAAGGAAAGAGTGTGTTGCTTAGGAAACCCCCGAAAATGCGTGTGCACAATCAGATTGGTTGTATCGTACAGCGTCCAAGAGAAGCGGTACTCTTCGCGTCCTCCGTTGACTTCGTCTTTTAAATGCTCAGGGTAAACAAATACACTCGCCCATTCGTCTTTTTCAAGCACGAAACGGTATTGGTGTGCCCATTCAACTTTTGCATGAAGAGAAAGTGTCAAAGCTGCGAGTAGCAACCCTTTAAAAAGGTTATTCATTTTGGGTTAAAATATCTCCCACGAGGTTGATATACATGTCCGTCTTTCCTGCTTCCAAATCATCTTGGCGCTCATACTTAAACGCCTTAACAAGAGATTCTAAAGACTCATCCTCCCCTAGGCGTTCACTTAACAACGTCTCTATGGCTAGGTGTCGGTCTAAAAAGAGATCAAATTCATGTTCTACAACACTGCGGTTTGCATGTAATAATATGTCAAAAAATTTTGATTTAGGGGAACCCAAAAAAGGGTCATTTTCGTCTACTTTTAACATGTGTCTCCATTAATTAAAGGTTGGATTATAGCACATCATATCTTGCATTAGCCAAAAAGCCAAAACCTTGTTTTTTAGGCAGACAAAGTGGCAAAACAGAAGAAAAATGGCAACAAAAACCTTAGCGTGATTATCTGAATATTTGGTAAATATACCCCATTTTTATCATAAAACTAGGCTATGAAAAACAAACAACTAAAATCAAAAAAAAGATAATTAATGAATAAAAATAGGGGCAAAAAAACCCTTAAATACGATATTTACATAAAAAAATACAAATTATTTTATGTAATATTAATACCCATCATCGTAGATTTTGGAGCGGTGTTTGTTTTTTTTGTAGCTGCTAGTTGTTTTGAGTTTTTGAATAGCATTGGCTTCTTTTAATAGCACCTGCAACACAACCTCTTTTTCTTGAGGATTTTTGATGGTTTCTAGTACAAAATTGACATAATCTTCCAAGGCGCGCGTATAGGGTGAATCAAGAGAAACAGCAGGGACTTTACTTAGTACAGTATAATTTTTTTGCATCCTGAGTATAAAAAGTTCTAAATTAAAATCCTCACGTTTTAGTAGTGCGGCCGCGGATTTAACAAATCTTTCTAAGGCACGCACATATTTCACGCGCTGCTCTTTTTCTTGTATATGAAAAGGTTTCAATGGTTTTGCCTTACATGTAAAGATTTTTGTCTATTATACCACTCTCTTTACTTTTTCTCTTTAATCTTGACTACTCTTATTAATTTACTTGACATTATCAAAGAACTTTACTATACTTTCATCAATACTTCAATTTTAAACAAAGGAAACCACATGACGCAAGAAACACAGGCACTGCATTCTGGGTACGATAAGGCGGCTTTTGGAACCATGGCTGTGCCACTTTATCAAACCACAGCGTACGATTTTGGTAGTCTTGAAACCGCCGCTAACCGCTTTGCTCTTCGGGAGCTTGGGCCTATTTATACGCGTCTTAACAACCCAACCACTGAGATTTTGGAATCACGCATGGCGGCCCTAGAGGGAGGCAGTGCGGCTCTTGCTACAGCAAGTGGGCAATCTGCTATCTTTTATGCCATTGCCAACCTCGCCAAAGCGGGCGATAACATCCTTGTGGCAAAGAAAATTTACGGAGGTGCTACCACCCTCCTAACCCACACCTTTAAACAATTTGGCGTTACCGCAAAACTATTTGATAGCGATAAAGCAGAAGATCTAGAAGGCTTGATTGATGCGTCCACAAAGGCCATTTTCTTTGAATCCCTTTCCAACCCACACATCTCTATCAGTGAGTTTGACACCATCGTGCAAGTCGCTCAAAAACACGGCATTGTGACCGTTTGTGACAACACCGTTGCTACACCTATTTTGTGCCAACCCCTTAGCCTTGGTGTCGACGTAGTCGTCCACAGTGCGAGCAAGTACATCAACGGCCAAGGCACGGCTATAGGTGGCATCATCACAGAGCGCAAAGGACTAAATGATTTGCTCATCGACAACCCCCGCTACCCCCAATTTAACGAACCGGATGAGAGTTATCATGGCCTTGTGTACGCACAACTTCCTTTTCCGTTATTTACCTTGCGCGCCCGCTTGTCGCTCATTCGCGACATTGGAGCAGCCATCTCGCCTTTTAATTCGTGGCTCTTGATTCAAGGCCTTGAAACCCTTTTTGTGCGCATCAAAGCCCACAGCGAAAGTGCGCTAAAAGTAGCGCAATACCTACACGAACATCCTAGTGTTACCCTAGTGGGCTACCCAGGACTTCATAGCGACGCACACCACGCAAAACTCAACCGTTATTTTAAATTCCCTCATGCTTCAGGGCTTATCCATGTCGAACTTGAGAGTGAAGAACTTGCCAAACGCCTCGTCAATGAGACCAAAATCTTTAGTGTCGTAGTCAACATTGGAGATTCTAAGTCACTCATAACACACCCCGCAAGCACCACACACCAACAAGTTTCTGCAACTGAATTGGAAGCTTCAGGAGTCAACAACCGTGTCGTTCGCCTAAGCATTGGCCTAGAAAACACTGATGATCTCATCAACGACATCGCATCGGTATTAGGATAACCCATGGCACTCATTTCTTCGAAAGGCGCTTATGGACTTCGCGCCATGTACGAACTCTCGCTCGCACAAGAAAACACGCCCGTGCAAATTAAACACATCGCCGCCAAAACGGGGTTGTCCCAAAATTACCTTGAGCAACTCCTTAGCATCTTGCGTCGGGCGGGTTTAGTGGAGAGTATTCGCGGTGCCCACGGGGGCTATCACCTCGCCAAACCCGCGGAAGCTATCATTGTCGGGGAGATTTTGGAGGTTTTAGAGGGAGAACTTCAAATCCTTAACCAAGGGGGGCAAAACGACCCTCTGGTTCTATTTTACGAAACATGCCACGAGCGGTTGGTGGAGATTTTCAACCTCCCTCTTTCCGCATTGCAGCAGTACCACGAACGCCTTTTGGGCCAACTTCACTACACGATTTAAAGGACAAACCATGCCTATTGCATCCAATATTACAGAACTTATCGGCAAGACCCCACTGCTTAAACTCAACCACGTGAACGACCACGCCACCATCCTTGGTAAGTGCGAGTTTTTAAATCCTACTCATTCAGTCAAAGACCGCATCGCTTACAGCATGATAAAAGCGGGGATTGATGCGGGGAAAATTGACAAAAACACCAGCATCATCGAGCCCACCAGTGGCAACACGGGCATCGGTCTTGCGATGGTGTGCGCCTCTTTGGGCCTCAAACTCACCCTGACCATGCCAAGCTCCATGAGCATTGAACGGCGCAAACTCCTCAAAGCCCTTGGCGCGGAACTTGTGCTCACCGAACCCGAATTTGGCATGAAGGGGGCTGTTGATAAAGCCAAAGAGTTGGCTCTTGCTACGCCTAATTCTTACGTCCCTCAACAGTTTGCAAATCCCGCAAATCCCGCTATCCATGAAACAACAACCGCCAAGGAAATCTGGGAAGACACTGAGGGAAAAGTAGATATCTTTGTAGCTGCTGTTGGCACAGGAGGAACGATTACGGGTGTTGGAAACATTCTAAAGGCCCACAATCCCAACATCAAAATCATTGCCGTTGAGCCCAACCTTTCGCCTGTTTTAAGCGGCGGCAACCCAGGGCCACACAAGATTCAAGGCATTGGAGCAGGCTTTGTACCCGAGGTGCTAGACACTGCTGTTTACGATGAGATTATCCAAGTTTCTTTTGAAGACGCCGTAGAAACCTCACGCAATTTAGCCCGAAAAGAAGGGTTACTGGTAGGCATCTCTGCAGGCGCTAACGTGTGGGCAAGCGCCCAAATAGCCCAGAAAAATCCTAGTAAAACCATCGTGACCATCTTGTGTGACACAGGAGAGCGTTACCTTAGTACGGTTTTATACGAATAATCTTCCACGGAGCCTTACATGTAAGGCTCCAACACCTCACGCCATCCGTTCATTTCACACACCTTTTGAAACATCTCATCCACCCCAGCACGCAGCACAAGCGTCTCTTTTGCATAGGGATGCGTAAAAGTTAAGTCTGCTGCGTGAAGCAACAAACGGCGGCACCCGTAATGCTCCCTTGCAAATTGATTATGCTCGCCACGCCCGTATTTTGTGTCACCCAAGATGGGGTGCGAAAGGTGCTTCATGTGGCGGCGTAATTGGTGTTTTCTGCCCGTTTGAGGACGCAACTCCACTAGCGAATAGCGCGCCGTCTCAAAACCTCCCACCGCGTGAGCAAGTTCTACCTGCGCCAATGGCGCAAACGCCGTGATGGCTTCTTGGGCTTCTTTGTCTTGGCGTGCGTGTTTGTCGGCGATTTTGTCCAACTTTTCCCGCAAAGGATGGTCCACGACTCCGACTTCGTTCACAAAACCCCGCACGATGGCAAGGTAGGTTTTTTGAGGATGGTGCTCCATAAACTGTTCTCCAAGGCGCCTTGCAGTGAGCGCATCAAGGGCAAAAAGCAGCACCCCCGAAGTGGGTTTATCTAGCCGATGCACTGGAAAAACATGCTGCCCAATTTGGTCGCGCACCATTTGCAGGGCAAAAAATTGTTCATGGCGGTCAATCATCGACTTGTGCACGAGCAAGCCACTGGGCTTATTGACCGCCACAAGGCAGTCATCACGGTAGAGGATTTCAAGTTCTTTATTGGCCCACATTAGTTCTCCAAAATACAATGCAAATAATTTTGATGCCATTGTAGCAAGAAAACAGACTTTTGAGTTAAAGTAATGGCATACATTTATTTTTACTTTTAAAGTATTTAATACGACTTTAAAAGTAACTTTTGGCTGCAGATTGCTTTACATGTAATGCTCTTTGTGTCTAAAAATTAACCAAAAAAACAAATCTTCCTGTGTTAAAATTCATCCTTTAAAGGAATTTAAACATGGTTACTGCACTGATTGAAACAGATAGTATTTGCATATTTTTTCAGCCCATCGTCTCCATTCGTCACGCAAAAGTGATTGGACTTGAGGCACTAGCAAGAGCCTATGACGCACAAAGCGAACTAATCGCACCGAGTTTTTTGTTTGCCCAAGCCAAAAAAGAAGGGGCTTCGTTTGAGCTCGATAAATTTGTTCGTAAAAAAGCTATTCAAGCTTTTGTTCCCCACTATCATGCCGATACGGGCTTGTTTTTATTTCTTAATTTTGAATCCCATCTTCTTGATCAAAAGCTCGATTTTAGTGCTTTTGAATTTGACAAAATAGTTGCGGAGCTTGGCATTCCTCCCCGTAGCGTTGTGTTGGAAATCAAAGAAGACGAGGTCCAAAACAGCCACCATCTAAAACTCTTTTGTGAACATTACCGCAACCTTGGGTTTATCATTGCTTTGGATGATTTTGGCGCAGGGAGTTCTACGTTTGACCGCCTTGCCATTGTGCGCCCCAACATTGTCAAACTTGACCGCTCTTTGGTGTTTAACCTGCACCAAAATTTTATCCATCAAGAAATCTTAAAAGCGATTACCAACATGTGTTTTAACATTGGGGCACTAGTTTTGTGTGAAGGAGTAGAGTCCGAAGAAGAAATTTTAAAAGCGTTGCGCTTTGATGTGGATATTTTTCAAGGTTTTTGGTTTGCCAAACCCTCATCCACTGCCCCCTCTTCTCCTTTGTTGTTTCAAAAAATCCAACACGTAGGCAACATTCACTCCGAACACGCAAAACTTAGTCTTCACAAAAAAACACAACTTATTCGCATTGCCACTAAACATGCTCAAACCATTATTGAAAAAATATCTACCAGTACGACCGAGGATTTACGCAACTATCTTTGTCAAGCAGACGATTTGGAAGCTATTTACCGCATCGATGCTACCACGGGCTTGCAAATTGGTCAAACTATTATCGACATTTCAGGCGGATGCTTCTTTCAGCCTGCCAAAGAGGGGGATAACCACTCCCTTAAGGAGTATTTTTACATCACTAAAGAATCACAGCGCCGTAATTTTTTGAGTCAAAAATATATTTCACAAGCCTCGGGAGCCATGTGCCGCACCTTTGCCCAAGTGTTCAAAAAAGACGGACGCGAACAAATCCTCTGTCTTGACCTCAAAGCAAGTGCTTTTTTGGCAACCTCCTAGGATTTTTCCATGCGACACTGAAGTGCTTCGTGAATGAGGGCCTTGGCGGTCTCTCTGCCCTCGTTCACAATATGCCCCACTTCAAGACTTTCTATCAATTTTTTCTCCTCAAAATCCGCCACCCGCACCACAAGATTAACAGACGCCTTGAAGCCCTTAATGGCTTCACATATCAAGCGTAGCTTGTGTTCATTATGCACCGCCACAATCACTGCAGCAGAAGTTCCCACAGAAGCGGCTTCAAGGATGCTCTTGTGGCTAGCATTTCCAAAAAAAACAGGCTCATTTCGTGCTCGACCTAGTTGCACCAAGCTAATATCGTGCTCAATCACAAGATAAGGAATGCTACGCTTTTTAAGACGGTAAACAATTTCTTGTCCAAGTTTTCCGTAACCACACACCACGATGTGATTTTTAACCTCCGAAGAAACCACGCGGTATTCATCAGCAAAGGTTGCGGGTGCCAAAATATCAGCAATCCATCGCACGTGGCGCAAGATAAGCGGGGTGAGCAGCATCGACACTACCACCATCATAATCAGCACTTGTGCCATTTGTGGCGGAATGATGGCGTTAGCGCGGGCAAGTTCAAACACTGCCAAAGAAAACTCGCCCACCTGAGAGATACTAATAGCCGTTTGTAGGGCAATGCGGCGGTTTTGAACCACACGTAAAATCCCAAAAATAATCACCGCCTTAATCACCATTACGGCAACAATAACTCCAAAAATCACTTCCCAGTACGCCGCCAACACCGCCACATCCACCTGAAGTCCCACGGTGATAAAAAATAATCCCAACAACAAATCCCGAAAAGGAATCAAATCTGCTTCAATCTGGTACTTAAACTTTGTTTCAGCAATCATCATGCCCGCCACAAAAGCGCCTAATGAGTAGGTAAACCCAAAAGCATGCGCAAGGTACGACGCTCCAATCACTAAAAACAAAATAGTAGCCACAAAGGTTTCTTCCGAATCTGTCGCCACTACATGTAAAAGAAGATGATTAAGAAGGTATTTCCCCACAACAAATAAGAGTAAAAGCACAATCGTCGCACTCACTACTGTCTCTTGCAATAGCGTACTAATAGAGGTTGTTTCAGCGGCAAAAATCGTAATCATTAAAAGAAGAGGAATCACCGCAATATCTTGGAAGAGTAAAATTCCAAGAGATTTTCGTCCATAAGTGGTATGAATATCGCCGCTGTCGTTTAACACTTTTAACACAATCGCCGTTGAAGAAAGGGCAAGAGCAAAGCCGATGATGATGGCGCTTTTTTGCTCAATTCCAAACACATATTGCGCTCCAAGGGAGTAGATGCCACCGCTAATAGCCACCTGTAAAAAACCATTAACAAAGACCTCTTTTTTCATGGCAATAAGGTGCTTGATGGAAAACTCCAGCCCAATCGTAAACATCAAAAAGACAATGCCAAACTCAGCCACATGGGTTAAGTCTGCGTTGCCATGCAAGTCAAACACTTGCGCAATCACAGCACCCGTTGCGATATAGCCAATAATCGTAGGAATGTTAAACCGTTTTAGGAGCACATTTAACGCCACAGCCAATGCCACAGCAATTAAAAAAATACTCAGAAACGATTCCACGCGCTACTCGCCAAAAAGAATGATTTCGTAAGTGTTTTTGCGCTTAACAAGAGAGTTTTGAGGAGGAACAGTGCCACGCTGGCTTACCTTGGAAACCTCAACGCGCAACTCTTCGATAAGCACTTCGTATTCGTCGATTTTTTCTTTAAGTTGCAACACCACATCCACACCTGCTAGGTTTACGCCCAAATCACGCGTAAGGCGCAAAATCATTTTAATCCTATCGATATCGCGTTGGGAATACAACCGCATTTTGCCATCAGTACGCGAAGGCAACACAAGTCCTTCACGCTCATATTGCCTCAGGGTTTGGGGGTGAATGCTAAGCACTTTAGCCACCACGCTAATCAAATAGACCGGCTCATCATACGTATGCATTTTATTCTCCTGGCAATTTTTCTTTCATAAGTTCAACCAATCCCGCATCAAGGCTTTCAACCGCAGGCAACGCGATGGACGCCTTGAGGTACAAATCCCCTTTTTCGCCCGATTTTCGGTTAATGACGCCGTAGCCTTTGACGCGAAATTTTTGTCCTGGCTTGGTGTTTTGCCCTACTTTAAGGGTGATCTCCTTTTCCAAGGTGGGCACGGTAATCTTGCCCCCAAAAAGCGCCGTTTTTAAGGGAATATCGATGCTTTTTTCCAAATCATCTCCCTCGCGGGAGTATTCAGGACTTGGCGCCACCTCTACACTCAAAAAGAGGTCGCCTTTTTGCCCTTGGTGGCTTTTGCCTTTGTTTTTAATGCGCATCTTTTCCCCATGTTTAATGCCTGCAGGGATTTTAATGTCGAAGTTTTCGCCACCGTAAGAGACCGAATGTTTTCCCCCTAAAATTGCCACATTAAAAGGAATAGTGATGCGTGCATTGACATCCAAATCAGGTTCGGCAAATTGTTCAAATCCACCGCCAAAATTGCTGAATCCGCCAAAATTACCAAAACTCGCTCCGCTAGCACCGCCGCGCCCAAAAATGTTACGCAGGATTTCGTCCAAGTTGCCATTGCCATGGGTGTGGGCAAAATCGTGAAAGTTTTGGCCACCAAACATGCTATCACCGTGCCTGTCGTATTGGGCTTTTTTCTGAGGATCACTTAAAATCTCATACGCCGCGTTGATTTCTTTAAATTTATCTTCCGCACCTGCGTCTTTGTTGACATCAGGATGGTACTTGCGGGCCAATCTTCTGTAGGCTTTTTTGATTTCATCTGCTGGGGCATCTTGACTCACCCCAAGTGTTTCATAAAGACTGCTACTCACCTTCTTCTCCTTGGCATAAAGCTGCTTAGTTTTATAGTTATTATAGTATAAAGCTTTAGTCTATGTCAATCAAGTTTAGCGCTCTACTCTTTACATGTAAGCCTATTTTTAGAGGTTTGCGGTTTACTCAACCGCTAAAAAATGTTTACTTTGTATTTAACCAAGAGGTTTATACTTCCCTCACTAAACCTTACATGTAAAGGAATCACACAATGAAACAACTTTTTTTATCCCTTATAATGGGAGTTTCTCTTGTTTACGGGGGTGGCTCCATCGCCTTCAATGACGCGCCCCTGGCCACCAAACGCGTTGCGCCCTCTGCTGGTGAAACCATTCTCTCTTTTCACGATGCGATTAAGGACGCCAAAAACAGTGTTGTCAATATTTCTACCACCAAAACCGTCCAACAAAACGACCAAATTCAAGACATGTTTAACCATCCTTTTTTTAGAGATTTCTTTGGCCCTGGCTTTCAAATGCCCCAACAAGAGCGCAAGGCCAGCTCTCTTGGCTCTGGCGTCATTGTTTCAAATGACGGGTATATCATCACCAACAACCATGTGGTTGAAGGGGCAGATGAAATCGTTGTTTCGCTCATTGACAACAGTAAGGAATTTAAAGCGAAAATCATTGGATTAGACCCCAAAAGCGACTTAGCCGTCATCAAAATCGAGGCCGATGACCTCCATGCTATCAAAATGGGTGATTCTTCTGCTCTCTTGGAGGGTGATGTGGTGTTTGCTATCGGCAATCCTTTTGGCGTGGGTGGCACCATTACTCAGGGTATCGTTTCCGCACTTAACAAATCGGGTATTGGACTCAATCGCTATGAAGATTTTATCCAAACAGATGCTTCTATTAACCCAGGTAACTCGGGTGGCGCCTTGGTTGATAGCCGTGGAGCCCTTGTGGGAATCAATACTGCCATTCTCTCTCGCAGTGGAGGCAACAATGGTATCGGTTTTGCCATCCCTTCCAATATGGCTAAAACCATCGCCAAATCCCTCATTGAAACGGGAAAAATCGAACGGGGCTATATGGGGGTTTCCATCGGGGATCTCACCAGTGACCTCAAAGAAGTCTACACCCATAAAGAAGGGGCTTTGATTTTAGGAGTAGAGGCAGGCGGACCCGCAGATGAAGCAAAAATTAAACGCTTAGACCTTATTACTAAAATTAACAATACCCTCATCAAAAACGCTAATGATTTAAAAAACACTGTTGGAGCCTTGCTTCCTGGAGAGAAGGCGCGCATCACCCTAGAGAGAGACAATAAAATCCTCACCACCACCGTCACTCTTGGAAACATAGACGCGGCCGAAAAAGGAATAACAGGTGCTCAAGATTCACGCATCAAAGGCCTCTCTCTTGGAGCGCTGGACGAGGAGAGTCGCTACCGCTATCGCATTCCTCAAAACGTTGAAGGCGTCTTAGTGCTTGAAGTTGAAAAAAATTCTGACGCGCAAAAATTTGGCTTTCGTCAAGGGGATGTTATCGTCCAAGTAGAACAAACCGCTGTTGCCAATCTTGAACAATTCAACAACGCCATAAAGCAAACCAAGCGCGATATGATTCGTGTACTTGTGAGCCGTGGTGGCTACATTTCTCCTATTCTTGTACGTTAAAATACTTTCGCGCCAAGGAACTCCTTGGCGCTTCCTCCTTTTGTGCTATAATTCACCCCAATTAAAGGAGTGGCATGACGCAGATTTTAATGATTGAAGATGATTTGGAGCTTGCTGAAATCCTCACCGAATACCTCGAACAATTTGATATTAAAATTACCACTGCCCACGACCCCTACATTGGCATATCAACCCTTGATACAGGCAAATTTGACTTGCTTATCCTGGACCTCACACTTCCGGGTATTGACGGGCTCGATGTGTGCAAAGAAATCCGAAAAAAACACACTATCCCCATCATCATTTCCTCAGCTAGGCATGACATTACCGACAAGGTAACCGCCCTTGAAAATGGCGCGGATGACTACCTTCCAAAACCCTACAACCCCAGAGAGCTGGAAGCGCGCATCAAAAGCCACCTCAGGCGTCACACACTTTCGCACACACCACAGGAGAGTGTTTGTGACCTTATCCTTGATGAGTACCAAATGAGCATCACCCACAAAGGGGTGCCCCTGCATCTTACTGCAGCTGAGTATGGCATTTTGAGCTACTTGATGAAAAAAGAAGGGGGCGTTGTTTCTCGGGAAGAACTTATCTATAACTGCGAAGCCATTAACGAAGAAACCACCAATAAAAGCATCGATGTTATCATTGGAAGAATCCGACAAAAACTAGGTGAAAACCCAAAATCCCCTAAACACATTCATGCAGTACGTGGCGTTGGGTACAAATTTCTCAAATGATTCGCTCCTCAGTTTTTTACAGCATCACGTTTATCTTTTTTCTCTCCACGGCGAGTATTTTTTTGGCTTTTTTGTGGCTCATGGAATACGATAAACAAAACTACACCAATGAGCTCAACACCAAGTACTCTATCGTAGCAAGAGCCACCCTCTTTCACCTTAATAACTTCATCACCAACGAAGAGCTTGATGAGCAAGTAAACGACTACAAAATGACCGAAATCAGCGACTCGGAAAAAAAAGAAGATATTATTGCAAACGCACAAGTCATTGAAGAGATTCAAGCCAAAATCGGTAACAGCTCCATTCTTGTTCACAACAAAAATCATTACCTCAAAATCACCCACAACAGCACAGTTTTGCTTCTTAAGGACGAGGATTATCAACCTTACCGCTACGATGTCATTCGCATCATTTTCGCCAGTGTTTTTTTGATTTTGCTGGCGACATATATCTTTACCATTCGCAAACTCAAACCCCTGCGCAAACTCAAACAAGAGATTGATAAATTCGCCAGAGGGGATTTGGAAGAAGTTACATGTAATAGCACAGGAAGCGATGAAATTTCCGAAGTCGCTCTTGCCTTTTACAATGCCGTAGGCCAAATCAAAGCCCTCAACCAATCTCGCCAACTCTTCTTGCGCAATATCATGCACGAACTCAAAACACCTATCACCAAGGGAAGAATTACCGCAGAGATGGTGAGTCAAGAAAAGTACAAAACACGGCTTATTACGGTTTTTGAAAAACTCGAAACCTTGATTAACGAATTTGCCTCCATTGAGCGCATTACCTCAGGCATTGGCTTAAGCGATGTGGGTGAATACCGTTTGGTTGACTTGATTGATGAGGCAGTAGATTTAGCTATGGTAGAGGCCCAAAGCGTCCAGCGCAACATCTCAGAAGAGATAACACTACATGTAGATTTTAAACTTTTTTCCATCGCCCTTAAAAACATGATTGACAACGGCATCAAATACTCCAAAGAAAAACGCGTTAAAGTAGTGGCTGATAGCAACAGTATTCGTTTTATTAACCTAGGTGATCCGCTAGAACAGCCTTTTGAGCACTACCTTGAACCCTTTACACAAGGTGCAAATAGTACCAAAAGTTTGGGGCTTGGCCTTTATATTGTTGAAAATATCACCAAAGCCCACGGCCTCTCTTTAGCATACCGCCATCAAAACGGCTACAATGTATTTTACTTTGAAAAACTGGGCGTATTGATTGAAAATAGTGTACAATAACTCATAAATCTCCTACAAAGGTGGTTCCATGCCAAGCGTCGTCTTTGAAAAGCAAGATATTCACTCCCTCATTGAACACCACATCGCTCTCCTGGAAAGGTTTGACCTAAAAGACGAAGAGCCCTTCTCTCTTGTCTATTTTTCTTTGGCAAATGACCCGAAAATAGACTACGCCAAAATCCTTCAAAACATTCTTCGCAAAACCGATGCACTGTTTCAAGACAAGACTGACTTTATTATCTTACTCCCTAGCACAGACTGGAACGGAGCCACAGAGCTTCTTGCGGGAATCCAAGAGTTTCTAAGCCAGCCGCCCCATGATGCTATTGCCACCTATCCTGAAGATGGGCAAAACGCAAAAACCCTCATGCGTTCACTTTTTGAAAAAATAGAAGAAACACACGGATTTGAAGTTAAAGCCCTTTTAACAACAGGCGCCTAACAGCTTCCTTGGAATGTAACTTTTTGTAATGCATTGCTTTTAAAAATAGCCCTTTTACAGGAGCGCTAAAGCCCTTTTTGTTACAATAGTTCGCAATACCGCAGGAGAGGCTAACCATCATGGAACCCATTGAACTTAATTTGCGCAAATGCGTCGCACCTGAATTTATTTTTGGCACGGGTGCAAGAAAACTTGCGGGGTCATATGCGCGCAACCTTGGCATGCGCCACCCTCTTTTGGTAACCGACCCCACTGTTCGTAAAACCCCATGGTTTAGGGATGTGATTAACGCTCTTGAGAGCGCAGGGATTGAGTACCTTGTGTTTGATGATGTGGTTCCCAACCCTCGCGACACCAATGTTACTGATGGTGTCGCTTGCTACAAAACACACTACTGCGATGGTATTATTGCCCTTGGAGGCGGTAGCCCTATGGATTGCGCCAAAGCTATTGGTATTGTTGTGGCCAATGGCGACACTATTACTGCTTTTGAAGGTGTGGATCAAATTATTCGGCCACTTCCTCCCCTCATTTGCATTCCCACCACAGCAGGAACCTCTGCGGACGTCTCTCAATTTGCTATCATTGTCGATTCTACTCGCAAAGTAAAAATGGCAATTATTAGCAAATCCATCGTCCCAGATCTAGCACTCATTGACCCCGAAACAACCCTTAGCATGGAACTTGATCTCTCGATTAACACAGGGCTTGATGCCCTTACTCATGCCTTTGAAGCATACGTCTCCAACGCCTCCTCTACTTTTACGGATATGTATGCACTTCAATCCATCGAATACCTCTTTAAGGGACTTCCTCAAATGGTTACCAATCCGAATAACATGGAAGCCAGAGGCGCTATTATGATGGGAAGTCTTTTGGCAGGTCTTGCTTTTTCCAATGCAAGCTTAGGTGCAGTACACGCCATGTCTCACAGCCTTGGCGGCCAAACAGATTTGCCTCACGGCCTTTGCAATGCTATCTTACTAGACCATGTTGTTGAGTATAATTACCCTTATGCTGGAGAAAAGTACAAGCGTATTGGTACAGCAATGGGGAAAAATCTTAAAAATAAAGCAGACCTTTTATCAGCCTTGCGTGATTTTAAAGTTTCTTTGGGGTTTGTGGCAACACTGGGCTCCACAGGACTCGCACCAAACCTGCTACCCACACTGGCAATAACGGCCGCACAAGATGCTTGTATTGTCACCAATCCAAAAACACCCACCACTCAGGAAATTGAGCGCATCTATGAAAAAGCCTTTTGAATCACCCCAATCCCTAAGGGATAAAATTATCGGACTTGGAGAACATTCCATCCGAAAGCATTATTACACTTCCTTGCAAGAACAATTTGAAGAACTGGAACGCTTTCGTGCCATTTTAGATCAATCCAAGGAGATGATTTTTCTTGGAAAAGATGGCTTTTTTATGGATGCCAATCAGACTTCGGCAAGTTTTTTTAAGCTTCCCAAGGAAAAGATTATTGGCAGTGCGTACGCATCCTTGCTTCCAGCATGCATTACCAATAAAATCACTTACCTCTTGAGTGAAAAACAGTACAATTGCGCCCTCATGTTAGAGACTCAAATCAAGAAAGTTCCCATTGAGTTCACTCTCCAAATCATCCCCTTTCGCGATACACCTTATGTGGTTCTCTTTGGAACAGACATCACTGAACGCAAACAAGCAGAAGAGGAAATTCATCGACTGGGAAACTACGACCCCCTCACCCATCTCCCCAATAAAAATATGCTCAAAGAGCGTCTTTATGGACTTAAACAATCTTGCTCAAAAGGACAAGATTGTGGAGTTTCTTGCCAATACCAAGAGGGTTGCAAATACTCTGCTCTTTTGCTTATCGATCTTGACCACTTCAAAGAACTAAACGACACCGAGGGCCATAACCAAGGCGACCTTTTCCTAAAGGAATTAACAAGGCGCCTTGGAGGTTTGTTGGCGCGCGGGGATTTTCTTTGTCGCTTTGGGGGAGATGAATTTATTGTACTTATGGAGTCTTTACATGTAGACCTCGCGCAAGCTATTTCTCTAGTGGAGTCTTGCGCCTATGCCATCAAGACGAGTATTAATCAACCTGTTTTACTGGGCCATACAACACACCTGTGCTCCTCTTCTATTGGTGTGGTTATTTTTCGCAAAGGACAGCAAGATGATGTCATCAAACAAGCAGAAATCGCCATGTATGAAGCGAAAAATTCAGGAAGAAATACTATTCGTTTTTATGACCCCAAAATGCAAGAAGCCATCAAATACAAAGTTGCTATAGAAACAAGTCTCAAGCGCGCACTCAAAAAAAATGAATTAGAGCTTTATTACCAGCCCAAGGTTGATGATGCACAAACAATCATTGCCCTTGAAGCCCTCGTGCGCTGGAATCACCCCGAAAGAGGTTTTATCCCTCCTTCTGAATTTATCCCTTTAGCGGAGGAAAATGGTTTAATTATCCCACTGGGTGCTTGGGTAATTAAAACAGCATGTTTGCAACTGGCCCGCTGGTCATTAGAAGAAAAAACATCTTCTTTAACTATAGCGGTCAACCTTAGTATCAAACAACTTCAAAGCGATAATTTCGTAGCAACTGTTGAAAGAATTCTCAAATCAACCAAGTGTCCCAAAGGGAAACTTATTTTTGAAATCACGGAAACCTTATTCATGGGCGATGTGGACGCCATTGTCTCTAAAATGCGCAACATTAAAGAGATGGGTGTGCATTTTTCGATAGATGATTTTGGAACAGGGTATTCCTCTTTGAGTGCCATCAAAAAAATCCCTCTCGATGAGCTTAAAATTGACCAAAGTTTTACCCAAGACATCAAGAGTACCGACGATGAAGCTGTTATTATTCACACTATTATCGGAATGGCAAAAAACCTTGGGCTTCGTGTTGTGGCCGAAGGGGTCGAGACTAACGCACAATTTGAGTTTTTAAAAAATGCAGGGTGCCATGTTTTTCAAGGCTATCTCTTTAGTAAACCACTGCCCTTTGAAGCTTTAAAAAAAATACTCTAGATTACTCATTGCGTAGGGTTTCTAGCACATTCACTTGCGTTGCTTTTTTGGCTGGATAATAAGACGAAAAAGCAACGACGCCACCTGCTCCAAGGACAATCAACCAAAAATCTTTCAAAGAGAGTTCTAGCGGAAGCCTTGCCGAACCGTACACATCCGCAGGGAGATTAACAATATCAAAAGATCCCAAAAGCCAAATGCCAAGCCCGCCAAGACAAACCCCCAGCAAAACACCGCTTCCGCCAATGATAATGCCTAAAATAAAAAAGGTTTGCTTGATTTCGCGCTTGTAAACCCCCAAAGAAAGCAACAAGGCAATCTCCTGACGGCGGTTCATAACAGTCATAAGGAGTGAACTGATGATATTTAAAGAAGCAACCAAAATAATAAGCATCAAAACAATAAACAAAGCACGCTTTTCAAGGGCAAGAGCTGAGAAAAAATTTCCATTTTGTTGCCACCATCCCACGGCGCGTAAATGAGAAGGAAGAATGGCTGAGAGGATTTCAATATCCTTAAAAGGGTCGCTAGAGTGCAAATGCACCCCATCATACGCTCCCTCAGCGTAGCCAAGCACCTTCGCAAGAGAACTAACGGGCGTATACATGTATGTTTTATCATACGCCAAAAGACCTGATTGAAAAGTAGCCTTATGGGAAAAACGCTTCATTTTTGGCATTAAAGAGAGACCACCAGGCTCAGCGTGGGTAAACAACACCATTAGTCGCTCGTCTACCTCTAGCAGGAATTCATCTACGATTCCCTTGCCAGCCAAAAATTCAAACTCCTCCAGTGTTGCTTCGCCCATTCCCTCAGCCACAACGGTGTTGATGTGTTTTTCTTTTTCCATATCCACCCCGAACATCAAAGCGCCTTCAAGTTTTTGGCCACGTCGCAGCATGACTTGGGATGAGATATAGGGACTGGCTTTAAGATGAGGCATTTGGTCTAAAATTGCCTCCACATCTTTTACATGTACGCCTCCGGGCATAAAAGTCGTCACTGTAATGGGGTAGTTCATTGTGAAAAGTTTGCGTTGGAACTCTTTATCAAAACCATTCATGATGGCCATAGCAACAAGCAACACCATCACACCGACAGCTACGCCCAAAAAAGCCAAAAAAGCACTAATAGAGATAAAGGGTTGGCTTTTGTCAAAGCGGAGGTATTTGGAAACCAAAAACCTCCTAATGTCGTGATTCACCTACTTCCCTTACGCCAAAATACCGCGTTTTGGGCCACTTTTTCCGCAACAGACTTTGTATTTTTTACCACTACCGCATGGGCATGGGTCATTACGGGGGATTTTTTTCTCTACTGCGCCCTCTGTGCTAGCCGACTCGTGCTCCAAGCGCGCACCTTCGTTTTGTTGCGCCTCCATGCGTCGAATCATCTCTTCCATTTTAGCCCGCTCTTCCTCGGCTTTTTCATCGCGCAAACGGATGCGCTGCAGGGTTTTAATGCTTTCGAATTTAATGCGCTCTACCAACTCCATAAAAAGATTATAGCTCTCTTTTTTGTACTCAGTCAGGGGGTCTTTTTGGTTGTATCCGCGAAGCCCAATGCCTGTTTTCAGGATATCCATTTGATACAAATGCTCTCGCCATGCGTTGTCAAGCACTTGAAGGTATAAAATACGTTCAATTTCATGACGTTGCACTTTGTCTACTACAGCCATTTTTGTCTCATAATTTTCTTTGAGTTTGGCTGTAACTTCTTCCAAAAGCACATCATAATCCAACCCTTTAAGGCTTTGCGCGTCCAAAGCAAGACCCATGTCGTTTTGTATCAAAGCACTTAGTCTCTCTAGGTCATACTCTTCCTTGAGTCCACCCTCAAAAATCTCTGCACGTTGCAGTGCGCCTGCGACGTATTCTAAACGAATTTCTTCAATCTTCCCCTCAATGTTATACTCAGGATTAAGCAAATCATTGCGGAAATTGTAAATTGTTTTGCGCTGTTGATTTGCCACATCATCATACTCAAGCAAATGCTTTCGGGATTCAAAGTGCAGGTTTTCCACTTTCTTTTGGGCATTTTCTACCGCGCGTGTTACCATACGCGATTCGATACTCTCGCCTTCTTCAATCCCAAGCCGTTCCATGATGGCTTTAATGCGATCGCTCCCAAAAATGCGGAGTAAATTATCTTCTAGGCTTAGATAAAACCGGCTTTGCCCAGGATCCCCTTGGCGTCCTGCGCGTCCGCGAAGCTGGTTATCAATCCGTCTGCTCTCGTGGCGTTCTGTGGCAATGATATACAACCCACCCAAAGCTTTGACTTCGTCGGTGAGCTTAATGTCCACCCCGCGTCCAGCCATATTTGTAGCAATGGTTACCGCCCCTTTAATGCCAGCATTTTGGATAATTTGTGCTTCTTTTTCATGGTTCTTGGCATTCAATACCGCATGGGCTATCTTTTCTTTTTTAAGCAATGCATGCAAATGCTCACTCTTTTCAATCGACGCTGTTCCCACAAGTACGGGCTGACCTAACACATTGGCACGCTTAATCTCTTCAACAACGGCCGCAAATTTTTCTCTTTCTGTTTTATAAATAAGATCATTTTTATCTTCACGAACAACTGTTACATTGGTGGGAATCGAAACAACATTGAGCTTATAAATCTGCGCAAATTCCGTTGCTTCGGTTTGGGCCGTGCCTGTCATACCTGCGAGTTTTTCATACATGCGAAAATAGTTTTGAAAAGTAATGTCTGCTAACGTTTGAGACTCTTCTTGAATCGCTACGCCCTCTTTTGCCTCTAAGGCCTGGTGTAATCCTTCACTAAAACGACGCCCTTCACTCAAACGCCCCGTAAATTCATCAACAATGATAACCTCACCCTCTTTGACCACATAGTCCACATCTTTTTCAAACAGGTTTTGCGCTTTTAAAGCTTGGTCAAGGTGGTGAGAAAGAACGGCATTTTCCATGCTGTAAAGATTGTCGACCCCAAACAACTCTTCTGCTCTTGTGATACCCTCTTCCGTCATCACAATAGTACGGTTTTTTTCATCGACCGTAAAATCACCGTTGGATGGCTCGCCTTCTTTGGGAATTTCACCTCGTGTTAGTTTTGCCGCCACATCATTGGCTCGCTTGTAGCTATCTAGTGTGCGGTTGGTTGGACCAGAGATAATTAGCGGCGTACGTGCCTCATCGATTAAAATGGAGTCAACCTCATCTACAATGACATAATGGTGTTTGCGCTGGGCTTTGTCTTTGGCGTGGTATTTCATGTTGTCACGCAAGTAATCAAACCCAAATTCATTGTTTGTGCCGTAGGTGATATCGGACTCATACTGTGCTTTGCGCAATGCCTCATCGTGCAATCCTGCGACAATCACGCCAACGCTTAGACCCAAAAATTCGTAAATTTTACCCATGTCTGCCGCGTCACGCTTGGCCAAGTAATCATTCACCGTAACAACATGCACTCCTTTGCCCGTCATGGCATTAAGCACCACCGGAAGGGTTGCTACCAGAGTCTTTCCCTCACCCGTTTTCATTTCGGCGATATTGCCCTCATGCAACACCAACCCACCAATGAGCTGCACATCAAAATGGCGCATCCCCGTGGTGCGTTTGCTCACTTCCCTAACAATAGCAAACACATCTGTCAACACGGAATCTAAAGTTGCTTTTTCTTCATTGACACGTTTTTTCAATACCGCAAAGGCTTCTTTTAAACCCTCATCATCCATTGCCTCATAAGTGCTCTCAAGGGCATTAATAGCTTCAACACGCTTTTTGTAACGCTTAACTTCTCGGTCGTTTTGGGTCCCAAATAACTTTTGGGCAAATTGTAAAAACATGAATTTACCTTACATTTTTTGGGGCGATTGTAACACACTTTACCCCTGCGTTGAATAAAACCTGCTAAAATGCGACAAAAGGAGAAAAAATGCGTATTTTATGGTTACTACTTTTGGGATTATCCTTGCATGCGAGTGCGTTTGAGACCCTTTCGAGCACATTCAAACAAACCCTAAGTTCCCCTGAGGGAACGACGATTGTTTACCACGGCACCCTTCATGCCAATGCCCACAACCAAGCCCTATGGTCCTACACGCAACCCATTGAAAAGCAGATTTATTTTAATGATACCGCAGTGCTGATTGTTGAACCCGAGCTCGAACAGGCCATCAGCACTTCCTTGGAGACGACTCAAAATTTGGCGCTTTTTTTGCAAGAAGCCTCTGGCAAAAAAACGCACACCGTTGAGCACGAGGGGGTGGTTTACACCATCACCTTTCAAGACAATCTCCCCTACACGGTGACGTATCAGGATGTTTTGGAAAATAACGTTGTTATTGAATTTTCAAACGTCGAGCTAAACGAACCTTTACCTTTGGATATTTTTCTTCCTCATGTTCCTTCGCATTTTGATAAAATCCGTCAATAACATTTGCATTAGGGCTTAACGCACAGCCCTTCTCGCTTTAGGGCTTCGATGATTTCTTCAACCTTTGGGTTTTTTACTAACCCTAATGCATGGATATAAACCGCATCAATGTCCACCCCGTGTTCTTTAGCGCTAAAGCTTCTAAGGGTTTGTTTTAACGACTCCTTGCCTTTAGAAGTAAGCAAATCTTCGGCAAAAAAACTGCCGATCACCACATTGAGCGCATCGACAACTTTAAAACTCTCTTCTTCTACATAGCGCCCTTCAATCATCAAATCCATGCTGATTTTCAGGGTTTCAAGGTTGCCTTTCTTACTGTACAGGTCACTCTCAAATTTTTCCAAGTGCAAAGTTTGCGCCCACAATCCCAAGGGGATAAGTCCCAAAAATAACCATTTCATTGTTTTCCTTTGTTTTTAGTAGACTTCTTTGTCGATTTCTTCTAATTCTTTAAAAGTAGCCTTAGGAATAATAATTTTAAACATCAGCTTAGTCCAAGCCTTTATGCTACCTCTTCAAGAGAATAAACTTCAGTTTTTCCAGCTTTAAACGCATCGATTCTTTTGTCTGAAATCATTTCATCAAATATATCAAAATACGTACTTACTGCTTTCTCGATGATGCAAGTGCGTGAATACTCAAGTTCGCGCGCACAAGAGTCTAAATCAGCCAATAAGTTTTCATCCATTCTAAATGTTTATAGCTTTTTTCATCGCGTGTCTTTTTGTATCTACATTCTACTACAAAAGTTTATAAACTGTTAACAGAACCCCAATCCAATCTCGTGCTTACATGTAAGGCATAAAATACCTTTATGCGCGAATGTACTGTTCGATCTCCAATAAATAGAGGCAGGCCGCTTAATTTAAACTTCTTTACGTGCACAACCCCTCAGACTCTCTTCAACCTTGAATGCGCAAAATGGCAGTGGTTGTATTTTGATTGCTTAAAGGCAAAGAGATTTACGATACCAGTAGATTTCCAAGGGTGAATGAAAAAAGAATGACTTGAAGTTGAAAATTAAGGGAGATGAAAGGTGAAAACCCTTTTTTAGCGCTTATCATAAATGATTGATGATGCTAGCGCTATAGGCAGCTCCAAAGCCATTGTCGATATTTACCACACTTACACCACTGGCACAACTATTAAGCATTGAAAGAAGAGCGGCCATACCTCCAAAGCTAGCACCATAACCCACACTGGTTGGCACAGCAATAACAGGTTTATCAACAAGTCCACCGACAACACTAGCAAGTGCGCCTTCCATGCCAGCTATCACAATGACCACTCTTGCATTTTGAATGATATCCAAATGTGCAAATAGACGATGAATCCCTGCTACACCCACATCTACAACTTTTTTGACATGATTTCCCAAGATTTTTGCGGTTTCGTAAGCTTCCTCTACAGCATAAAGATCTGATGTTCCTGCTGCGATAATTGCGATATAACTTTTCGGTGGAACGATATGTTCACGCTCAATTGTAATGGTTCTTCCTATAACATTGTATTTAGCTTCTGGTGCTATTGTTTTGACGGCACCATATGCTTGCTCGTTCGCACGAGTAATTAAAATATTGCTCTTTTTATCTAAAAGTTTTTGAGCAATTTGAGCAATTTGATCTGGTGTTTTTCTCTCTCCATAAATGACTTCTGGATAGCCCAAACGAATTTGCCTGTGATGATCAATCTTTGCGAAATCAATATCTTCAAAAGGAAGCGACTTCATTTTTTTCAGTGCATTTGCGATACTTATATCATCATTTTTAACTGCTTTTAAAAGCTTTTCAATTGTTTGTTCATTCATTTTGATGTTTCCTTTGAAAGGTGTAAAGATTCTGCAATTGAGTCATGTCTGTAGCCTTCAACATCAAGGGTTACATGTAAAAATCCCAATGATTTAAGATGGGCTCTTAAAACGTTCAGTCTAGCATCACTAAGAAAACGAATCATCTCGTTTTCTGGCATCTCGATCCGGGCCAACCCATCCTCATAGCGCACACGAAGCTCGCCATACCCTTGTCTTATCATATATTCTTCAGCGGCACCGACTTTATGAAGTGCTTTTTCCTCTACTTTTTTATCGTATGGAAAACGGGTTAACAAACAGGCATAAGAGGGTTTACTCCAAGTACTCAGACCCAAATCATGAGAAAGTACGCGAATCTCACTTTTAGTAAGCCCTGCCTCCAAAAGAGGTGTTTTAATACCAAGCTCACCCAGTGCCGCACGGCCTGGTCTAAATTCTTTAGTATCATCCACATTGCTACCCTCAGCAATAGCATTTAAACCATTTTCTTGCGCCTCTAAAAGGAGTGAAGAAAAGATAGTACGTTTGCATATATAGCATCTGTTTTTTGGGTTGTTGTGTAAAATTTCATTCCATGGCTTTTGTACTACTTTATGTTTGGCACCTATTTCTTGTGCAATTTTTTGAGCATCTTTGATTTCCCAGTCTGCAATATAAGGTGTTGAGACCGTAATACCAATGACTTTTTCTCCCAAAACATCATATGCAACTTTAAGCAAAAATGCACTATCAACGCCACCCGAAAAGGCGACAACAAGACTCTCATAGGAAGATATTATCTGGATTAAATGTTTATATTTTTGATGCATAGTTGTTATTTTTCATCATCGCTTTGGTGACACTATCGTACAGGGTAGAGATAGGAACTTTATGCTGTAACGCAGCTTTTTTACACTCTTCATATTCTGCTTTGTATTTGAGCAATTTACCCTGAGAAAAAACACATTTAATGCTAATTTCACCATATGGGGTAGAGATAGTTTTGATTTCTCGATCCAGCATAATCTTTTGAATGGTTGATCGCCTAAGGCCTATCGAAGAAGTTTCAGCAAAGATGATTTCAATCATTTTTGCCTCTTCTTGAGCGTTTACTAAAACGCTAAGCTTAACGCCTAAACGATTTTTCTTAGTCATAATGGCAGTCGTGTAAACATCTTTTGCCCCTGCATCAAAAAGTCTCTCTTGGACATAGGAGAGGATTTCAGGACTCATATCATCAATGTTGGTTTCTAAAATGATTTCTTCGGGTATGTTTTCAACTTTTTCTTCTATTGTGCCCAAGCAAATACGCAAAATATTGGGGATAGTAAAATCTTTATGGCCGATGCCATAACCTATCTTTTCGATGGTTAAGGCGGGGTTTACTGCGTACGTATCCACATTGGTTTTAATGATAGTTGCACCTGTGGGCGTTGTTGTTTCAAAAGGCACGCGTCCAAAAGTTACAGGAATGTTTTTTAAAATTTCAAGTGTAGCGGGTGCTGGAACGGGCAATGTTCCATGAGCGCACTGTACAAATCCACTGCCGAGCTCTATTTTTGACGCTATAATTTTATCTACATGTAAAGCTTCCAAGCAAATAGCAGAACCTACAATATCAACAATGGAGTCCACTGCACCCACTTCATGAAAAGTAACTTCCAAAGGCTCTTTTCCATGAATTTTTGCCTCAGCCATGGCTACGCACCAAAACATTTTAATGCTTCGTGCTTTAACATTCTCACTAAGTGCGCTCTTTAAAATCATCGATTCAATGCACTTAAATGTACGATGTTCATAGGGGTGCGTGTGAGTATGCCATACTCTATGATGGTTGTGTGTCAATGAAATATTTACTTTAGTACCACAAATGCCCATTTTATTTGTTTTTTGAATAGTGAGCGTAAACTCATGATTTAAAGAAAGTTTTGAGAGCTCTTCTTTTAAATAATGACTATCCACCCCTAGATCTAGCATAGCTCCAAGGTGCATATCACCACTAATGCCGCTAAAACAGTCATAATAAAGAACTCTCACACTTTATCCTTATGTATTTGCCAATTTTGGAACAGTAATCGAGCCAAAAGGAAGCACAATGATGCTTGCATCCTTACCTTTTTCTTTAATAGCATCCTCTAGAGCAATGGATAAATCATGGTAAGGCTTCAAATGTACCGCTTTCATTTCTTCATCACTAAGCTCACTCACCGCCCAACTTTGGGCCCAAAGGTTTATCTCCGCCATTTTTGCTGCCTTGTGATAACCTAGTTTATAACCACATTTGATTTTATCCAGTACTGCTTGTGCACAATGTGCGGAACTCATAAGTTTGAAAAAACCTTCTTCGCCAATACCTGTACGACATTTTGCAACCATGATAAGAATACCATTTTCCTTAAGCGCCAACTTCCCATTATCCAGTGCTTTTTGAGACTGGTAAAGGTCGATGTCCATAGGATAAGGGGCAACAGAAATGACAATATCTGCTTTTTGTGGAATGTTTACACAAAAAACTTCATCTGCCTTATCGATACCTGCATAAAAAGAATTGCTCAAATCACCAGCTTTTACAGCACAAATATCATGGTCGCTATCAAGAACAGTCATAATGGCAAAAATATCAATATGCCCTAAAACACTCATCGCATCCATCATGTCTTCATGCACAGGATTACCTTTAAGGGAAAGTGCTTGTGCATTTGGATGTAGCGCTAAGAGGTGATTTTGTGTGATTGTGTCGTACGCCGCAACACCTGGTAAAAAAGCTTTTCGACCACCAGTGTAGCCTGCAAAATAGTGTGGCTCAACCGACCCAATGGCACATACTTTTTTAGCTTCGGCCACAATTTTATTGAGATACATCTGTGTACCATTGGTCGATTTACCAAGATAGACCATTTCATCCTTGCGAGCATCATGACTCCAAAGACGATTTTTTACATGCAAATCTTCATAAATCTCTTTTCCTAAAATAAAATGCCACTCCTCTTCTGTTGGAGCTCTATGGCAACCCGTAGCGACAATAAAGAAAATATCCTTATCTTTGATTTTTGGATAGATACGCGCAAGTACTTTACGGGTAGGAGTAGGACGAGTTCCATCATTAACGATAAAGATGATGCGCTCATCAGTATCGATAAATACATCAAATGCTTCTTTATTAAGGGGATAAAGAAGGGCTTCGTCAATGGCTTGGTTATAATCAATTTTTTCAACACAGTTTGGACTATAGACACCTATTAACTGTTTATCACTTATATCTAAATCAAATTTTTCATCTTTCCCATAACTGACACTAACTTTCATATATATCCTTTTTAATTAAAGCTGAATCATTGAAAAAATATTACCACAAAGGAATATATTGGTCAAATACTATTAATATTATATAATTAATAGTATTTTTACTATAATGTACAAATCTATTTTTCAAGGTAGCTTTTATGAGTCTTCGACAATTAGAATACATGTTAAAAGTAGCAGAAGAGCAAAGCTTTACAAAAGCTTCATTAAAATTGAAAATTGCCCAACCATCGCTAAGCCAATATATTTTAAATTTAGAGCAAAATCTAGGTGTCATATTATTCAATAGAACTACCAATCCTATTACCCTAACCCATGCAGGAGAGGTGTTTAGTGTAAAAGCACAAGAAATATTAAGATTAAATAGAGAATTAACGATGCAAATGCAAGATATTGCTGGATTAAAAAAAGGTAAATTAAAATTAGGTATTTCTCAAACAGGGGCCGATTTTATACCAAAAGTGTTGTCCTCTTTTAATCAAAAATTTCCTGATGTTGAAATTGAATTAATTGAAGCATACTCTTCAAGAGAAATGGAAAAGATATTGCAAGACAATGTGATTGACATAGGAACTCTTATTTTGCCTATAGAGGCAGACAATATGTCTTACGATGTCATCCAAGAAGAGCGCTTTTTAATTGCTCTTCCGATCAATCATCCGCTGGTTGGCCAAATAAGGAAAAGGCCCAATGAAGCATATCCGGAGATTTCCCTGCATCTTTTGAAAAATGAACAGTTTGTACTTCCTAAAGCATCTTTGAGAATACGCTTAATTTTTGATAAGGTTTTTCATGAAGCAGGGTTTGTCCCAAATATTTTATGCCAAACACAAACAATGGATGTAGCCAATACTATTGTTGCTTCTGGTATGGGTGTGTGTTTTTCTTTGCCTCAAAACATTAGGGTTGGCATTAAGGATAAATTAGCACTATTTTCAATAAGCAATTCCCTTGTTGTTAGAACTTTAGTTTTAGCCCATAAAAAAGAAAAGTATCTTCCTGAGATTGCACTTGAGTTTTTGGCTATTGCTAAAAAATACACGAAATAATTTTAGTGAGTATTGGAATATTAAATGTATTTTAATTTCCATTTTTACTGAAATCAATATACAAAAGCGAGCTGCTAAAAT